>JAAEMD010000590.1 GCA_024225875.1 bacterium | reverse complement strand
CTTAAAGGAATTAACTTATGCAAGTTTCAAACAATAGCCAATTGCAAATGCAAGCTTATAGCCAAATGCAACAAACAAAGCCTGCTTTGGAACAAACTACTAGTAATAAAACCCTGCAATCTGATACAGTAACTTTATCAAAAGAAGCGCTGTCTTTATCAGGTGGTGTAGAGATTCAACGTGGCGGTGGTGCAATGCTCCCACCTAGCAAGAAAGAGTACTAGGAACTGAATGTCTTTTATAGAGCAACTAGGTTTTTTTTCCCTATCCGCAATGAGTGCGTGGGGATTTTTAATGGCGTTCTTTTTTAATATTTTTGTTTATTGTATAGATGAAAATAAAAGAAAAACCACGTTGCTCTTAAGCTCATTTATAATGATGCTCTCCTATCTAGGAGGGGATTATTTTTTCAATTGGATAACTTATACTGCTACTACTTTTCTAGATTGGGCTCTTTATGATCTAGCTACACTTACATTCTTGGTTGTTTCTTTCTATTTTGTAAAACGTACTACGCCTTCATTTATTTATCTTATTGTAGGCTTGATAATTAACACAATTTTGTTCCTTTCTGTTTACCTAGACGTTGAAGTTTATAAAAATACCACTCATTGGATTTTATGGGATGTGTATTCTCTCGGAGTCAATATAGTTGACTTTACAATGATTATTGCTCTAATTGTTGATCGCGACTTTCTATTCTTAAATAAATTGAAAAACTTTGTTTTTGCTTCTGCAAAGACTCATAAATTAGCTTAATAATAACAGCCATGTACATAAGTGACTTTGTCGGAAGTTTGATAGGATCTTTCATTGAATGGGGGTTCTTAATGGCTTTTCTTTTTAATTTAGTGACCCACATTAATAAACCTGATAAACGCTTAGTTATTTTGGCGTTTATAATGATGGTTTCATACTTTTTAAGTGGTATTTTTAACTTATCTATTTATAGCTAT
>JAAEMD010000589.1 GCA_024225875.1 bacterium | reverse complement strand
CTTAAAGGAATTAACTTATGCAAGTTTCAAACAATAGCCAATTGCAAATGCAAGCTTATAGCCAAATGCAACAAACAAAGCCTGCTTTGGAACAAACTACTAGTAATAAAACCCTGCAATCTGATACAGTAACTTTATCAAGTGAAGCCTTGGCTTTATCTGGTGACGCAGACCTTCAACGTGGCGGCGGTGCTGTATTCCCAAATAAAAAGAAAGAAGAGTAGATGACGGGTATTAAATGTTTTTGACTGAGCTTTTTGGTGTTTTTTCATTATCAGCTTTTGCTGTTTGGGGTTTGTTGATGGCATTTTTCTTCAATACCTTTGTTTTTAGCTTAGGTATAAAAAGAAAAACTACCTTATTGCTCAGTTCATTCATCATGGCAACATCCTACTTAACAGGTGACTATTTCTTCACTTGGTTATCACCAGTTCCTGCAACATACCTTGACTGGGCGATCTACGACATTGTAACGATTGTCTGTCTAACAATTGCTTATCTCTTTATGAGAAGAACAACCCCCTCATTTCTATACCTTGTTGTAGGCTTATCTCTTAATTCAATTCTTTTTGTCCTTATGTATATTGACCTGTACGTTTACGGAAACACTCAACCTTGGTTTTTTTGGGATGTTTATTCTTTTGGTGTCAATATCATAGATCTAATAATGATAATTGCGCTTATTGTAGACCGTGATATTTTGGGTCTCCATAAACTCAAAAACTTTATTACTGAGTCAATTAAGCCAAAAGAAATTAGAACACAAGCTTAGTAAATGTACATAAGTGACTTTGTCGGAAGTTTGATAGGATCCTTCATAGAATGGGGGTTCTTAATGGCTTTTCTTTTTAATTTAGTGACCCACATTAATAAACCTGATAAACGCTTAGTTATTTTGGCGTTTATAATGATGGTTTCATACTTTTTAAGTGGTATTTTTAACTTATCTATTTATAGCTAT
>JAAEMD010000588.1 GCA_024225875.1 bacterium | reverse complement strand
ACCTTGATATACATGGCTTAACCCGAGAAGAAATTATTGGCAAGTCGGTATCTGATATTTTGGGGGAAACCTTATTTTTCAATAAATTAAAAGAAAAAATAGACAAGGCATTACAAGGGGAGTCAGTGAGCTTTATTGAAACTAACTTACCAAATACAACAAGGATTAAAACTTTAAAAGTATCGTATGTGCCTTATTGGTCTGATGACGGCATGATTGTTGGCTTTATTTTTAAAGGTGAAGATATTACTGAGCTCGAAGCTAAACAGAGGATTATTGAGCTCAAAGAAGCCGAGCAAAAGCACATCATAGAGTCTATGCTTGAAGGCGTATTTACCGTCGATAGTGAGGGTAAAATTCTTTCATTTAACCCAGAAGCTGAAAATATTTTTGGTTATAAAGAGTCCGAAGTGGTGGGTAAGAGTGTTGATATGCTCACTGACGGCGTAGGCCATCATAAAGAAAAAGTTCAAAACTATATTAAAACTGGATTCTCACAGATTATTAATAATCGCCTTGGTCGAGATATACGAGCAAAACACAGACAGGGTCATACATTCCCGATAAGAATCGCGGTCGCTAGTATGCCTCCGACAGAGCAAGGTGAATTGCACTTTATCGCTAATTTCCAAGATATGAGCGAACAAGAACAACAGAGAAAGCTTCTAAATAGAAGTTTAAAACTAGAGTCATTAGGAAATATCGCTGGTGGCGTTGCCCATGACTTTAACAATATCTTGGGGATCATATTAGGCTATACCGAACTGTTAAATGAATTTAAACAAGACCCAAGTTCATGTATTGAGGCAATTGAAAATGCGTGTTCACGAGGCCAGAAGCTGACAAATAACCTACTTACTTTTGCTAAAAAAAGTAACTTGACGCCTATTCAAGTAAATATAAATCAACTCATCGAAAAAAATAAAAAGTTGCTAGAAACAGCAATGACTTCAAAAATAAAATTACATCTTGAGTT
>JAAEMD010000587.1 GCA_024225875.1 bacterium | reverse complement strand
AGCAAAACGATCTCACCATAAAGTATTTTGGATTCCAATAAATCAACTTTAGTTATTTTACAATTGATTTAAAATGAGCCGACTAAACTAATTTTAATATAGAGATAAGTTGACTGGCTGGAAGTCAATGATCCTTGCATTATTTGAAACAATTTTTTGCCGGGGAATTGGTTGAGTATATTTTTTGTATCCTGGAGTATTTTGGACCCCTTGGGCAGTTTGAAATAGGATAATTAATCTTGACACCTTTGCCGTGATCAATTAGTTCTTTAGCAAAATTGAGGTCCACTAGTCGTGTTGGTGGAATTTTTTTATCATGAAATATGGAGGAATGCGGAGTGTCAAAGAGAAAAAAAATAAGAGAAACTTCTGGTTCTCCAAGAAATAACGGGTCGCAAACTCTTAAGATACTTGAATATGAAATCACTACTGACCCCATTCAAGATGGACATTATAAAAAACTGCCTAATCATATAAAAGATAAAATCGATGGTCTATATTATACCGTACAGAAAAAGCCTGATCCAAAAGCAATCACTGATTTAGAAGACTTAATAAAAAAAAACCCTAAAATACCGATGCTGTATAACTATCTTAGCGTTGCATATGCTCGATCGGGCAATCAGGAAAAATACAAAAGGATCATAGAAAAGAATTATCAGCTAAATCCTGATTATTTGTTTGCCCGTCTAAATTATGCAGAACTTTGTATTCAGCAAGGTGATCACAAAAAAATAGCAGAAATATTCAACCATAAATTTGACCTAAAATTGCTATACCCAAAACGGAAAAAATTTCATATATCAGAAGTTGCAAATTTCATGGCTCTTATTGGAATATATTTTTTTAAATTGGGTAAAATAGAAATAGCAGAAAATTATTATAAAGTTCTTGCAGAAATTGCTGATGATTACCCTATGACACAAAAGCTACGCAAACAATTATATCCAGGCTTTTTGAGACGAATATTCCGTAATATGATTGAAAAACGTTGAAAATTAGCAGTAAAAATCATTCCACCGAATTCAAGAACCAACAATTATTGCATTTGTCAAAATAATTTTTCCCCGGGGAATTGGTTCCATATATTTTTTGTATACTTGAATATTTTGAGCCCTCCTGGATAATCTGAATTAGGATAATTATCATTGAGCGGATAAAATGCTTAATTGATAATCGCTTCCACAATGAATTATATTTCCACCATAGTTATTTTGCCGAAATATCTTTACAGGGATTTGAAATATTGATACAGAATTTTGCCAGTAATTTTTTTGTTTATATTGGTCGGATATCATTTAAATTCACAAGATGTACAGGCCTATATAGCTACTTGTTGAAGTAGGAGATTTTAAATCGTTCTTTTAAACCGCTTGGATGGAGAAAAACATGAATTCAGAACTGATAAAAGAAAGTTTAAGGAAATTTACAGAAGTTTTATCTTTTAATTATCCTGCTGTCGGTTGGTATTATTCTTCTGAGTAAATTGATAACTCATTTATTTTCAAAAAGGATAAATGGGTTTGCATGTTCATGTATGTGAAGATGATGATGAAAAAAGGAAAAAGAATCCGTTTTTCAGGAGATAATGTGAGTGCATGCACTGGTCCAGCCGAATATTTTGGTTTTACTGAACTTGAAGATGATGGCGGTGTATTTATTGCTGAAACAGAACGGTTTAAAAAAAATACTGAAATTTCAAAAGCATATACCAGGGAATCAGCGACTCTTATCCATAAGCCAAAAAGCAAATACCTATACATGGAAAAGCTCGTAAATATTGACAATGATAAGAATATTGAGGTTGTAAATCTTTTCCCGGCGGATCTCACCGCCTTGACAAAACTTGTATGCCTATCAAACTACGACAGGGTTACAAATCTGGATAATGTATTGACGCCCTTTGCTTCAGGTTGCCAGTCTATTTTTACTATTCCTTATAATGAAAAATTTAAAGAAAATCCCAAGAGTGTTATTGGCATAGGCGACGTGTTGGTCAGAAATTTTATTCCCGACGATATGGTATCATTTTCAGTGCCTTCAAATCGATTTGTTGAAATGGCAAATAATATTGAAGGAAGTTTTCTTGATAAGAATTTCAAAAACCCGACAGGTTTCTGATCTTTAAATATTGGGTGTTTGAAAAGTACGGGTTACTATCGGGGTAGCGGAGGCTGAAGATACTTGCATCATTTTAAATAATTTTTTGCCGGGGAATTGGTTGAATATATTTTTTGTATCCTGGAGCATCTTGGCCCTTCCTGGATAGCTTGACAAGGATAATTATACTTGAGTCTGCTGTTACCCTGGCGGATTTTTGAACCGGAAAGATATTAATAAATTAAATTGATTCTTTCGTTATCCCCTCTGTATCGTCGACCGGAAATTTATGTTTTGTTTGATGACATTGCTAACATGAGGGACAATCCAATAAAACAGCCGCCTATAACTTTGTTGAAGGCATTAGAATGTTTTTTGATCATTGGAGAGACTGCTTGTGCGCTGATTGAATAAAAGAATAGGGAAAAAGTTGAACAACCTAACAATGTCAATAGGAGTATGATGAATTGTGAAGATGTATTACCATTAAGATTTATAAAAGGAATGAACAGTGCAGAGAAAAAACACAGAGTCTTTGGATTTACCATGGATACACCTATACCGTGGAGGTATAGCGCTATAAAGCTTTTTTGGGGCTTCTCAGGACACTTTTCTGCTGAAAGATCGGATTTCGTTTTAAATGCTTTAATTCCAATGAAACAAAGATAAGCAGCACCGATATACTGTAACCAAAGAAATAGTTCTTTGGAAGACTCAAGTACCACTCCAAGACCCATTATTGCCATTAGGGAAAGCAAGAAGAGTCCCGAGAGAATACCCAAGATGATAGGGATGGAATTTTTTGTACCATAAGAAATACTATGCGTTATTACTGACAGTATACCTGGGCCTGGTGTCATGGAAGCAACAAAGCATACAGTAACAAATAATATCCAGCTTTCAAGTGTCATAAAATTTATCCTGATAAATTTGATAGTATCGCTAAATCAACATAATTGAAGATTATCCTGACTGTTAACTGGATTGCAAGGGAAAAGATTATACTTTGATAAGTTAATCATTCAAGAATCAGGCATAGCTTGCATTGATCTGGATTTATTTTCCTTCAAATTATCGTTTCCAATAGTTTTTGTATCCTTGAACATTTTGGCCCCTGGGATGGTTTTGACAAGGATAATTAATCGTAACTCCAACTATTCTTCCAAATTGAGTTTTATTGAAATATCTTTACAGGTGTTAAAAATATTGATAGTAGGTTTTGTATTATGATCCTTCTTTGAAAGTGTAGACACAAAATCATGCTGCATTCTCGTATGATTTCACCATACATCTGTTCTCAAAAACCTGGGGACTTTCAAGCCCAAGGTAAGAATGCCTCCTTTT
>JAAEMD010000586.1 GCA_024225875.1 bacterium | reverse complement strand
TTGTTGAACCTGTCATCAGAATTCCGTCAAGGGGCTTATGATATTGTTAAAAACAATAAAAAGTAAGTAATATCTCTCATGGTTGAATGTTCACGTTTTAGATAATCAAAAGTTAGTCCAGTCAAATACAGAAAAGCACAAATCCAGAGTTGTTGAGTGCAGTGTACTAACGTACATTAACGAAGTCATTTGAAAACTTTAAGTGTCGGACATTTTACTTTGGAACAGCTATAACAGCAGTCCGGTAACGAAACTCAATCTGTTATTGAACTACAAAAGTTTTCATAATCTTTTCAAATATTTCAATTTCTTCTTTCCGGTTATATTCAGGTGGCGGACTGGCTCCAAATAATTTTGATTCTGCTGAACGTAGAATAAATATAAAGTGTACAGAATTATTTTTAATTATAGTTGAATATCTTATTGAATTATAAATAGAGCCGCCCGCAGACTGAGTACTGTTAATTTTTTTAAACTGGACTTCATTAATTATGATAGACTGTTTTTCTTCTATTTCACCATCTGAAAAGTGTGAATCTATGTTCGAGTTACCTTCCCTTATATCTATTTTCAGATATTTGGAACCAAGAAGTGTACCTTTCCGTGCCAGAGGAAGAAATATTTTAAGACCGGTTTTCAAAATATCAGTACCTTTTGGATACTGTATTTCGAAGTTCCCTTCCGGATAGGCGTACCTTCTCCAGTTTTTTAAGGTGATTTTTTCTTTAAACTTTGTTATCGCCCAGCAAATACCATCAAGTGTTGTTCTGGATGTCAGAACTTCCATATGGTTTTTTTGTACAATTGCCCGAAAACCAAATTTATCGGTATCATAAGAGACTTTACCGTATCCAAGAGCAACAGCACCTTTAAACTCCTCATTATAAGGGATGGATGAAGATATTGTTACATAACCGATTCCTGCGCCATCTGTTGTAAAGGGCTTAATATTTGTATAGTCATTATCAGCTTTTTTAACAGCTCCGATAACACCCCACTTTTTAAAAGGTGTAGCATCATAATGCTGCCAGTCCTTATTTAAATCTTTTAAAAAATCACTTTCAGGCCTCAGATCTCTAAGCTGACCAACAATTCCCACTGAGGTATCAACTCCGTTATGAGGGGTTGCCACAGTAAGTATTTTATATATTGAATTCCAGCATTTTTTGTCCAGGGTCATATATTTCCTGGCAATAAGCCCACCCATACTATGGGCAATAACTACAAATTTATTTTTACCTGTAATTGCTGCTATTTTAGCAAAAATCTCTTTTAACCGTTCAGCATAAGTTGTCAGGTCTCCGCCAATAGCTTCGCCTGCTGCATCAACTGTATAGTAAGATATATTCCATACCCATTTTCCAGGCACTTTACCATAATAGTTATGAAAAACACTGTCCTTGTCTATGAAACGCATTTCATAGCATTCATTATTAGAAATGATGCTGGCGGTCTCTCTAAAGTCCTTAAACCCTCCGCCTATACCATGTATAAATACTACCGGATATTCCACTACCTCTCTTTTTGCAAGTATTGTCGGCCAGTACCGGTCTTTAGAGTTTATTTCTTCTGCTAAAATTTTCTGTTGTGAACATATATAGAGACAGAAAAAAATAAGAGTGCCTGTTTTCATCAGTTTTAATAATATATGTTTTGGATAAATATCAGAGAAAAAAGTCATTATCCTTATGTCCTTTCTGAAAAATCAAAATCTTATTGATAGAAATACATATAAAAAAATTAAATTTAGTCAGTGCTGCAACCACTGGTTCAACATGTTTATAGTTGCTTCTATTGCCGCAGAGGCCTGATCACAATCTACACCCCTGGTCTTAAAGGATGTTTTGTCCTTCCAGGTAATAATGGTTTCAACCAGAGCATCTGTTCTTCCTCCAGGCGGAATAGTAACTGAATAGTCAACTAATTCCGGGATAGTTTCTTTACGGACAGTAAATATAGAACTGACAGCTTTCATAAAAGCATCATACTGCCCATCACCAGTAGCATTTGCTTCAATCTGCACTCCATCAATCTCTAATTTTACCATTGCAGAAGGTTTTAAGTTCAACTTCAGGACTAAAGAAAAATCAATTAGTTTTACCCTGGTATTTATTGGCGTTCCCAGTACATCAGCTATGATATATGGCAAATCTGCAAGTGTGACCTTTTCTTTTTTATCGCCAAATTCTATTACTTTTTGCAGCACTTTTTTTTGAGCTTCTTCATCGAGTTCTATTCCTAATTTCTCAAGGTTCTTTTGTATACTTGCTTTTCCTGAAGTTTTACCCAGCGCATAGTTTCGTTGTCCGCCAAAGCGTTCAGGCAATAATTTGTTGAAATATAGATTTCCTTTTTTATCTCCATCAGCATGAACGCCACAGGTCTGTGTAAAAACATTTTCTCCTACTACAGGTGTATTTTGAGCAACCCTGATACCGGAAAAAGATTCGATCAGGCTGGAGATATCTTTAGTTTTATTTTCCACTACCATGGTTTTAAATTCCGAATGATCATGGATAACAGCAACAGCACTTGCAAAAGAGCAGTTACCTGCTCGCTCCCCAAGTCCATTTATCGTTGTATGAACTCTACTGATTCCGGCATTAACACAGGCTAGAAGATTAGCTTCTGCCAAACCATAATCATTATGCGCATGAAAATCGAATTTAAGGTCAGGATATTTTTTGACCAGTATACTGCAGTACTCAAATGTACTGTCTGGATTAAGAATCCCCAGTGTATCAGGCAGCATTATTCTATTTACACCCTTTATATTATCAATCAAATAAAAAATATAATCAGTATCTGCAGCTATTCCATTTGAGAAATCTTCTAAATAAATATTGACTTTTATACCTGCTTTATGTGCATACTGGACTGTCTTATTTATATCTTTGATATGATCTTCAGGGGTTTTATTCAACTGGTTGGTTAAATGATTCAGAGAACCTTTACACAAAAGATTCATTGTTTTGCAGCCGGTCTGTAAAATCCAGTCAGCAGATTTATTGTAATCCACGAAACCCAGCATCTCTATTCTATCCAGCATATTATGATCTTCTGCCCAGCGGCAGATATGTTTCGCAGCTTTAAATTCGCCTTCCGAAACCCTTGCAGAAGCAACTTCCACAGCATCTATATTCAGATCCAGTAAAAGGGCTTTAGCTATTAACAGCTTTTCTTCCTCAGTAAATGATATTCCGCTGGTCTGTTCACCATCTCTTAAAGTAGTATCCAGTATTTTAATTATTCTGCCGGACAATGGAATCTCCTTATTAATAATATTAGTTTATTATATGTATAATACAGGATATTTTATGGTGTGAAAATCCGACCAAACTGGCCCACAATAGTGTTGATGAGCAATTAGGCTGAAACTTCTAAGTTATTAAGTTCGAAGTTCTAAGTTATTAAGTTCTAAGTTCTAAGTTATTAAGTTCTAAGTTCTAAGTTCTAAGTTCTAAGTTCTAAGTTCTAAGTTCTAAGTTCTAAGTTATTTAGTTCTAAGTTCTAAGTTATTTAGTTCTAAGTTCTAAGTTATTTAGTTCTAAGTTCTAAGTTATTTAGTTC
>JAAEMD010000585.1 GCA_024225875.1 bacterium | reverse complement strand
TTTATTTCTTCTTCCTTATATTTTATCATCTCTGCTTAAGAACGACAGACTCCTAGTACTTGGCTGAATACATCAAAGGCATCTATGCCCTTAATAAGTAAGTCGGGGGTGTATGTTTTGTTTTCGACTGGTTGCGCCTGTTCTTGTTTTTGGGTATTTTCTTCCTGTAGCTTATTACGAGCATACTTAATAGAATCAATCCAGTTTTCACCCCTGATTAAACAAAGTCTTTGTGTGCGGTCTAAGCGTTCCCATAGTTCAATTAGCTTTTTAGCTCGTTGCACTGTTGGCCTACTTATAGTTAAATCTTTTTTTGAGTATGTATCATTAAATAAATCCGTAAATGCTTGGTCTGATAGTTTTTTGTTATTCTCTGCGTGGTAAACCTGTTTTGCTTCATGTATTTTTTGACCTAAATCGTAATAGGCTTGTATATACTTATCTTCGGCTTTCTTTATATCATCATTGGATTTATTAAGAGCTTGGTAAACTGTTTTACATTCTGATAATTTCCCACTGAAAGCGGTTATTCTAGCCTTTTCGTGTACGCAAATAGGGTTTGCGCCTCTTGGCTGTCCGTCCGTTTCAATAGTTTTATCTTTGGGGCTTAATTCTTGCTTTTCCTGTTTCTTTGGTTCGGGCTGTTTTGCAGTTTCTTTTTTAGCTGTTGACTGTTTAGCCTCTGTCTTCTTTTGATTCTCTTTTGTCTCTTCAATTAATAATGCTTGATTTTCATTTTTAGCTTTTTTTGATACCATAAAAAAAGCACCTTCCTTTCATTAGCGTGATGGGTTTTTGGTTGCTAGGTCATAAGTAGTTAGTAGCTACTTATGACCATTTAAATTTTTTATCGTTTCCAGTAACATATAATTCTATATCGTTGTTATCATCAAAGCTCAAACCTGAAAAGTCGTAGTAAGTATTGTTGTTATTAATTACTACTGTGTTATTTGGGTTAGCTTGAGATAACCTTTCTTGCAACTCTTTTACTTTAATTTTTATCACCTTCTTTCTTTTTTTAGTTTTCTTTGCCTTTAAAAGCTGGCTGACCATCCCTACGCCTTTGCTTTTTCTAACTCTCTGTACTTATATTAACATAAATGTATATATACGTCAACATTAGAAATAAAAAAATACTATTCTTTTTCCTCTTCTGTAATAGGTCTTAATACCCAAACGCTTTGACGCTCCAGTTTATGACCTCTGCGCCTTAAAAAGTTATTTAAAGCTGTTGGCGTACAACTATAACGCTTGCACAACTTATTTTTTTCTTTTAAATCCTGTATATCCTTATATATCACATTAATATCATCAGGTATTTTATGTGGTGATTGTCCCATTAATTAACATCCTTTCAGTAGTCTATATATATAATACTAATATTAATGTATATCTATGTCAACTATTGATACTATACCCACTTGTTAGGATTATTAAACATTGAAATGTCGTAATGCAAGGGGATAGCTTTAATTAAAGCAGGTTTTAAGCCTATCTATTATTGATTGAATGAAACCTGGCTTTTGTCGTCTGTATGTTGCATTGTTGTATAGGCTGCTTGAGCCTATAACCTTTATACCTCTAAGGCTTTGTATGCTTATGGGTTGCTTGTCTTTCTTTTGTTTCTTCATTAGATAGATAAGTATACAAGGAATAAGGGGCGTAATGCTATCTATTATATATAGGGCTTGCTGACGCAGCCCAGCAAACCATGTTCACAGGCACAAAATAAAGGTAAAATAAGAGTATTCCAAAACAGGAAAATAAAAGAAAGTGCAAAGCTTTAA
>JAAEMD010000584.1 GCA_024225875.1 bacterium | reverse complement strand
GGTAGTGGAAGAGTATTAGGTTATGATATGGAAGAGGCTGCTAAGGTAGTTAAAAGAGAAAATGCAAAGGTAGCGCGTCTATTAGGAATTAATAAGGCAGCGAGAACAACTACAGTAAAACCTGCAGAATTCCGGATAAGCACCCATTAGCAAATGAAACCAGGGATCTTTTGATTGACTGGTATGAATTTTCAGCAAGGATAATGAATGAAAAAATAAAGGATCAAGGTATTAGTTTGCTTTATAAAGACATTAAGAACGACAATGAGGGATCATTTCATAAAATTTATGATTATGTTTTTAGATACTATAAGGACATTATTTTCTTATGAAAATAAAAAATATTGTATTTGATATAGGAAATGTTCTCTTCGCCTATAATCCTGAGAAAATAGTAGATATCTTAATACCGGGATCTATTTATAAAAAGGAATATATTGAGAATCTTTTTTCAGCTTCCATATGGACAGAAAAACTGGACAGAGGTTTAGTAACAGACTCTGAAGTTGAAGCAGAGCTTGCAGGCTCTGTTGATTTTAATCCCCAGAAGGTTAAAGACTTACATTTTTTATATAAAAACTGGGTATATCATCTTGATGTAATCAAAAAAAGCAAAGAAATCTTCCTTAAGTTATATGAACAGCAATATCCGCTTTATATACTATCCAATTTTCAGGATAAACCATTTGATAAACTAATAGAGAAGGAATCATTTTTAAAAGTTGCCAGAGGTATTGTTGTTTCAGCTAAAATTAATATGGCAAAACCTGATAAGCAGATTTACAGCTATTTACTGGAGAAGTTTAACTTAAAGGCTGAAGAATCTCTGTTTATTGATGATAAAATAGAAAATATTGAAGCCTGCAAAAATGCAGGCATGAAAGGCATTGTATTTACAACTCCTGATAAATTATTAAAAGAACTAAAACTTTTTGATATTAATCTAAACTAGATTTTTATACAGTAGTTTTATATGGCAGTAACAATACCTTCAAGCCAGTTTACCACTTTTTGATTACTACTGTCTCCAACATATGAAAGACTTTCTATGTCATCCAGCCCGGCTTCTTTTAAGATTAACAGTACACTTTGAAAAGGGGCACACCCGGAATCCGGGCCTTTAGATGATGACAGTATCATACCTACCGGACAAACTCCGCCAACAACATGTTCCAGCTCATCAAGCGGCAGCTTATAAATATCAATGTTCCGTGCATTAATATCTTCTATAACCTGCTCAAATGCACGCCGCTTCTTTATATTTGCCATACTCTGTCTGCTTGTTCCCCATCCTTTAAACAGCAGAACCGCTTGATTATTTTTTAAATCATCAAGCATACGATAAATCCAGGAAGTAGTTTGTACTCTGGTATCTTTTTCATTTGATGGCTCACCATTAATAGTAATAGATCCATCACTAAAATTAATTATAATTTGAGTTTTGATAGTTATATTAACATTTATTATTTCTATATAATCGGGAAAAAATTTCACATAATAAAAAGTTCTACTTTTGTAGTTACGGCTATTTATATTTGTTATCGAGTAATATTGCACATTGTCATCAAACAATATTTGAATACCCTCTTTATTATCTGATTTATCCCCTGGCAGGTTATTAAGGTCTGCTGATTTATTACTGTAGTTATTCATAATATGATACCTCTTTATTTAATATTTATGTAAAACAACTTCTATACAGAAAAATTCTGATATTTTTTATAATATTTTAACTATTTAAAAAAAATCATACTGGATATTAGTTTTTAAAATCAGTATAATATGGAATGATTAATAAATACCAGAATATTTTTACATTTATGTATCATTAGCAGTAAATTATAGACTTTTTTCATTTTAATGTTAAAACAAATACTTTTTTAAAATCATAGTAAAATAACAATTATAAACAAAGGTACAGATATATATTTATGGATTTGGAACAGGAAATTAATAAACGTAAAACTTTCGGCATTATCAGCCACCCTGATGCAGGCAAAACGACCTTAACAGAGAAGCTGCTGCTGTTTGGCGGAGCTATCCAGACAGCCGGTGCTGTTAAAGCCAAAAGAGCGGCCCGTCAAACCACGTCCGATTTTATGGAAATAGAAAAGCAAAGAGGGATCTCTGTTGCAACATCAGTTATGGGGTTCAATTACCAGGATAAAAAAATTAATCTACTGGACACTCCTGGCCACCAGGATTTTAGCGAAGATACTTACAGGACTCTTACTGCTGTAGACAGCGCTCTTATGGTAATTGATTCCACAAAAGGTGTGGAATCTCAAACATATAAACTTATGGAAATATGCAGAATGCGTAACATACCTACTATGACCTTTATCAATAAACTTGATCGTGAGGGCAGGGATCCGATCGATCTTCTGGACGAAATTGAAGATAAGCTGCAGATATCAGTATACCCTCTAAGCTGGCCTATTGGCACAGGTAAAACATTTAAAGGCGTATACAGTATTATTGAAAAAAAAATTATCCTTTTTAAATCACACCAGAAACAGGATAGTGAAGAAGCAGTGGAAATAACAGATCTATCTGACCCAAAGCTTGATGAATTATTAAAAGATAAAGCTGAAAAATTACGTGATGACATTGAACTTATATGTGGCGTATACCCTGAATTTAATCCTGAAGATTATCTTGCAGGACATCTTACCCCGATATTTTTTGGCAGTGCAGTAAACAATTTTGGAGTTCGGGAGTTACTTGATGCTTTTATAAAGCTGGCACCATCACCAGGTTCAAGGTTAACTGATATTAACAAGATAAGCCCTGATAACAGTAATTTTTCCGGCTTCATATTTAAAATACATGCAAACATTGATCCAAAACACAGAGACAGGATTGCTTTTTTAAGAGTATGTTCAGGAACTTTTAAACGAAATAAACGCTTTTATCATGTAAGATCAGGAAAGAATTTAAAATCATCAAATCCTACAGCTTTTATGGCCCAGAGCAAAGAAATAATTGATGCTGCTTACCCGGGAGATGTCATCGGTCTGCATGATACAGGTAATTTTAAAATAGGAGATACCCTGACCAGCGGCAATAAATTTAATTTCAAAGGCATCCCTCATTTTTCACCTGAACTATTCAAATATACTGTTAATCTGGACCCTTTAAAGAGTAAGCAGCTTAATAAAGGTCTTGCGCAACTTTGCGAAGAAGGTGTTGCACAGTTTTTTATAAAATTAAATGATACAAGAAAAATCATAGGGACTGTCGGTGCTCTTCAATTCGAAGTTATACAGCATAGATTAGAACATGAATATGGAGCAAAATGCCGCTTTGATAATTTAAACTACGTTAAAGCTGCCTGGCTTATCTGCAAGGATAAAGGAAAGCTGGAAAAATTTATACAGTCAAGAAAAAATCAGATTGCAAAAGATAAAGACGAAAACTATATATATCTGGCAGAAACCAGGTGGAGCCTGGATAGAGAAATCAAAGAAAATCCGGATATTATATTTCATAACACCTCAGAATTTCAATAAGATAATTCTAAACTACAGCTACCAGATCGTAGCCATCAAGCCCCACTATTTCAGCCTGATAAAACTCTCCTGCCATCAAATTTTCAGGGTTCTCAATAATAACACAATTATCTATTTCCGGAGCCTGATACTGAGTACGTGCGACCCCTGCACCTTCATATAATATCCTGACAGTTTTACCTGACATTTTCTTATTCATTTTCTTTAGCCTGGCATATTGAATTTTCATAACCGACTCAATTCTTTTCAAAGCAGTTGATGAAGAAACCTTACCCTCAAAACAGAAGGAGTCTGCACCCTTTTCATCAGAATAAGCAAAGCAGCCAAGCTGATCTATCTGAGTTTTTCTGACAAAGTTAATAAGCTCATTAAAATCCTTCCCTGTTTCTCCGGGAAATCCGGCAATCAGAGAAGTCCTGAACGCAATATCAGGGATATTATTTCTTAGCTTACTTAATAATACCAGGATATCATTTTTATTATAGTAACGATTCATTCCCTTTAAAACTGAGTCGCTTATATGCTGAAGTGGCATATCTATATAGTTACATATATTATCCTTCGATTTAACTATATCTATCAGAGCATCATCAACTCTCGAAGGATACGCATACATTATTCTTATCCAGTCTAAAGATAAATCCGATAATTTATCCAATAGAACCGACAAAGAAGGTTTCCCATAAAAATCCTGTCCCCATACAGTAGTATCTTCTGCCACCAGAATCAGTTCTTTTACACCATCTGCAACTTTCATTTCAGCTTCCGTCATAATATCGTTTAAAGAGCGGCTGGTATAATCACCCCTTATTTGAGGTATCACACAATATGAGCAGCGGTTATTACAGCCTTCCGATATTTTTAGATAGGAATAGTAAAACGGAGTAACCTTGACTAATGGACTGTCCTTTACATCTTTTACTACAGGTTTTTCTTTAAGTAATATATTTTTTAATACTTTACCAATATTACCGGCCTCTTTTATAGATAACCACAGATCTACAGCTGCAAATCTATTCTTAATCTCGTCAGTAGTAAACCTTGCAGGATAGCATCCCAGAACAACTATATATTTGATGTCTTTTTTTTCTTTTCTGGAAATTAAATCAATTATATTTTCTTCTGTTTCTTCAACTGCATTTTTTATAAATGAGCAGGTATTAATCACTACAATATCCTCAGAAGCATTTTCCGGGACAAGAATAAATCCATTTGACTGAAGATCTTTGATATACTTTTCCGAATCAACAAGATTCTTTGAGCAACCTAGAGAAATGATACTAAACCTGTTCATCAGTGTCTCAAAGTCTAATTTACTCTTTTAAAGAGCGAGACCATCTCAATAGCATTATTAGCTGCATCCGCCCCTTTATTACCGGCTTTAGAACCAGCTCTTTCTACAGCCTGCTCAATAGTATCTGTGGTAAGAACCCCGAAAATAACCGGGATTTCCTCATCTAAACTCACAGATGCTACCCCTTTTGAAACTTCAGAAGCAACATATTCAAAATGAGGAGTGCTGCCTCTAATTACAGCTCCCAGACAAATTACTGCATCATACCTGCCGGTACTTGCAACTTTTTTTGCAGTTAACGGTATCTCGAAAGCGCCAGGAACCCAGATAACATCTATATCTTTCTGGTCAGCGCCGTGTCTTGTAAGAGAATCTATAGAACCAGACAACAACCTTTCAGTAATAAAACTATTAAAACGAGAAACAATAATTGCCGATTTTATACCTTTTGCATCTAATATACCCTCTAATACTCTCATAATATGATAACCTCCAGATATTTATGCACTAAATAAATTTAGTCAGCTTTAATTTGATTAACCATTTTAACATCTTATTATCTACTATTAAAAGCAGGTCTAATAATAAAGCCCCCTGAAAATTACAAACTGGCCCACAATAGTGTTAATAATGCAATTTTAAAAAAAAACCACGAATAATATACACAGTTTGAGATTGATTTAAAGAACAGATATGAAATTTATGTAAAAAAATATAAAGAGTTGAGTTGCATTTTGAATAAAAAAATTATTAGTTTACAAACAAAGAACACAGAAATCAGGAATGATGTGAGGGACAACAAGGAAATAGATGTTAATCCATATCATGAAAAAAATTCAGTTGATAGTAAACAAAGAGTTGCAATATGGTTTAATAGTCTGACATCAGAAGGTATTACGGACACTAATGAATGTTTTTATAAAGTAATAGAAGACTTTCCGATTTATCAATTAGCTCCCAGGCTGATAATAGATCATAACCTCAAACCATTATTCAAGAATATAAAAGAAGAGATGCTGTTTAACATATTTAAAAGCATAACCGTCGATAAATGGAATGAAACACTTAACCCAAGTTTGTCATAAAACAAGCGATTTGGTCTTAAGCAATTAATTTATGGTCACTACTTTTTTTGCATTTGAATGTTTGGTAGGATTAGTAGTTTTTTGTTTTACTAATTTGGGGGGAGCTATATTTAGCGCTCGATAAATTTCTAAATGAGCTGGTTCAGCAATGGAGTTTGTTT
>JAAEMD010000583.1 GCA_024225875.1 bacterium | reverse complement strand
CCGGAAGTTTAATGATGAAGTTCCGGGTAAAATACTAACGAAATGAGATGAGTTTAACTGAATAATGTCAAATATTCCAGTTCGATTTTAAAAAAGGGAAGTTTTATTACGTGAAAACGCAGCTATGTTTTCATTGGGCCTTATAGGAGGGGTTTGCTGGGCATCTAAATTTTAGCGAAAATAGGTGTCCAGCTTTTTTTTCGAAATTAAAAAAAAGATTGAGCGTATTGGAGAAAGTATTGAATTTGATATAGGCTTTTTCTCGCTGTAAACAAGGGGCATATAACGGCTGTTTGTTATGTTGGTAACAGATCAGCCCCGAACGAGTGAAAAAAAGCAATATAGGCCCGACCAAGGCCATAATAGTAAGATGTCTTGTATACGGTGAACGACAGCATTAAATAAAATCCTCGATCCCCCTTTAAAAATAGTTTTGTTTTTAACCATCACCGACAGATTTGGCGGTAATGCTGTTTTTATTGGCGATAGCCACCCGGTGATTTAGAGTTTTGAGGTCACCGTGCATTAGCACGGAATACATTCAGGGGAAAATCAGTTTTTTTATGTAAGTCAGGACCCCCTCCTGTTTTTTAATTATTTTTAAGAAGTTGTTTGGGTCTTTGTGGAGGTTTTTAAGAAAATACACTTATTATAGTAAAATTTTAAGGTAGAGGGCGATACATATGGGGACATATGTGGTTTTATTTAAAACAGCTTTAAATAGTAAAATTGTGTCCTTTAAAAAGGATTTTGAATACAATATAAGGTATTCTTTCCAATTATTTAAAAAAGCTTAATAATTTTGAAATATTTTAAATATGGATTCAGATATTGTGTTTTGAGGTTACCGCACCTTAGTGGGGTAACCCAACCTTCACACTAAAAAGCGCAATTTGTCAATTTACTGATCATTCAACTATCTTGAATTATAGGTATATATTTGCTTGATAGCTAACAGTTTTTTTATCATCCTCCTGTCAGCTAT
>JAAEMD010000582.1 GCA_024225875.1 bacterium | reverse complement strand
GATGTCAACCGCAAATGCGGCTTTTTGCATTAATTTTTCTTTATTTTCATTTTTTGATATTTTTTCTGCACCCGTATGTTTTATTGTCATTGTTTTGGGGTGTAACTATGCATTTAATTGTTGGTGTGGAAAATTGGTAACTATACCAATAGTTAGTTCATTTCCATTTCTCCCACGAATAACTTAGCTACTATCAGAATAGGTTTCTTTTTATAATTAGACACCCACTTTAACACCTCGCTACAATAAGGTTTGGATATTTTTAAATAGACACCCAACTTATTTTTAATCTGTTTAATGAGACACCCAGCTTATTTTTAAAAAGATGTAGCTTAAGAAAGATTTGAATTATTGAGAACAAGCTGAATTGCTAGAAAGAATAGTCATTTTTCATTGTTATTTATTAAATTTCAGCCTTATGTGCTGAGTTAATTTTTAGTTTTACATACTGGCCAGCGCTAGTCGCAAAAGTCGTTATGCTCCTAGAATTAAAAGGATTGGGTTTGTAAGGTTGATTTCTAGTGTAGAATGCGTAACTAAGTAAATAAGGCTAAGCTATTAGCTATAGAACTTCTTCGTTTTCGTTTCATATGATTTGTATAAGCTGTGATAGCTTGTTCTTTACCCGCCGTATTCTTAAATGAGCGTGAAAAAGAGGTGGTGAGTGTAAGCCAGTTATCAATACAAATATTTAATCGTTCAAGAATTGGTAACGCATCTTCGGGGATTCTCCCTGGCTTATCTTCTCGTATTGAGCGGCCAGTCCAATCAACGAGTTGCAGGTATGTTTTGAGCTCATACGGCAGACCTTTAGGCATATGCTTATGTGGTTTACCTGCAAAGCGCATAAGTGATTTTGGTTGCTTATTGTTTTGAGCTGACTCAATGCGTGTTTTTATACTGGTGTAGTCAGATTGCTCAGGTAAATCAGCCGCTTTCGCTCTTACAGGGTTTAGGTCAACATACGCAAGACAAGCTGCAAGAGCTGCTTCATCAAGTAATGCTTGTGACTTGAACCG
>JAAEMD010000581.1 GCA_024225875.1 bacterium | reverse complement strand
CAGATCAGGCGGGTCGGCGGCTACAGAAATCAGCCGGTCTGTCGGACTGCTGTTTCTTCCGTAACCGCAGTTCCGCACCCCGGACAGCAGCAGTGTTGCTGTCAGTAACAGTAAAATGACAGTTTTTATGCTTTTCATTGTGAGTCCGATTCAGCAAAAACTGAAGGATAAAAGATCTGCCTCTTTCACTTTCGATTCAGAAGACACAGACCTTCAACCTTCAAAAAGTATTGTATGAGCAGCAGGTGTCGGGTTGAACCGGCTTGAACCCGACTTCAAAGGCCGTCCTCATAGTGATGTTTGGGTTTCGTGCCTCAACCCATACCCGGCTAAAGACCCAGTTTTTAGCCAGTTTTTCAACTTTTCTCCAGTTTTTTTCTGACAATTGTAGCAAGATCACGTATTTCTCTCGTTTCATCTTTATCATTTATTATACAAAATAAATACTCTTTTGACAGCTCATTATTTATTCTGTAACAGTGTTTAATAAATTCCTTTTTTCCATATTCGTCTTTCCAATAGAATCTTTTCAGTATTTCAAAAGAATATCTGTCACCAATAATATTCTCAAGATCGATATGCCTTCTTAAAAGAAAGGACAGAGCGAGATCACGGATTTTTTTATCTTCGTTGGGATCATCGTATACATTAATCAGATGTGTTTTGTATTCCCCGTCTTCGACATTCAGACAAATATTTAAATAAACTTTCTTACTGTTAAAACTATCCCGGAAAGTATTTTTCAATTCATTAAGACTGACAATTCCGATATTAGCCAAAGACGTGTATGCTATAATCAGATTTCTTTCATCCTTTAT
>JAAEMD010000580.1 GCA_024225875.1 bacterium | reverse complement strand
CTGGATGCTCTTATTAAGAATGGTTATAGACAAGATCTAGATTATGCATATTTTGTCCCCCGTTTTATCAAGTATGGATATGCTGATAAACTAATAGAATATATAAAAGATAACCTCGATAGTAATATAGATGCTGATATTAAATACATCATAAATGATCTTGATAACCTGGGTAATTCACAAATATTTGCAGGTGTTGAAAACTTATGCAGAAATGACAAGGGAAATATAAAACGTAAAATTTTAGATTTAGATGAAGAATGGAAATTAAAAAGATTTAAAAGAGCTCTAAAAGTGTATTCTAGCGCAGTCAAACTTATGTTGAAAAATATAAATATCAATAATGTATGTTTAATCGCAGAAGGATATCTTGAGAAAGCACCTATTTTTCGCCTCGGCAATAAAACTAATAAAGTCTGTATAAATGATAGAACCTATACAAGATCCGAGGCCGATTTATTCGAAGCTATTATCGATTATTTCATAGACAACAACTATTCTGATGAAATGATAGACCTGGAATTCTATAACTATGGTTTAGCAGGATTTAACCATATAGCAGAACTTATGTCAAAAATCCTGTGTCCTGACAAAGAGGAGGAGATGGATAGATGGCTTTATAAGACTGTACAGTCGACGCTTACTTGTAACCGCTCAAATTTCGACTCAAAGAAAGGAACTATAAGAGAAGCTAAATACGTATTTTTTGCTTTAATTGATTCTTTTTTCGACGAATTAAGCATAATAGAAAAGAGGGAGTTTTACCATAACATTATCAATGAATTTGAAGATAACATTGAAAAATTGAATACATCAGTAAATGAAATCAAGTTGTGTCATAATCAATTTGAAAATTCATATATTTATCAGTGTATCTGTAAGATTATCAAAAAAAACAGCAATTTGGCAATAAAAAATGATGTAGTAATTGATAAAATAATAAGCTTTAAAAGAGGATATGATTTTTTTGTAGATAATGCATATTTGAATTTTAAAGTGGAAGATAATAAAAAATCATCCAATACTAACATTAGTAAAGGCAATCCTTCTCCAGGTAAAACTTCAGGTACAATAACTAGAAGCGCATTAAAAGATATACTCGAAAAAATTCTTATAACTGCAAAACTCCCAGAGAAAGGAGGGCACTATCACAACATTAAGGAAGAGAGAAAAAAAAATATCTGGATTGCATTAAAAAATAAAAACATTCCTTATATAGGATTTATCATGGATAGAGTAGATAATAAATCGAATGCTGAAATTCATAAACAAGCAATATTAAAAGCATTATTAACTACATTTGATATATTTAGTTCTAAAGAGCAATTTCATAAACAAGCAATATTAAAAGCATTATTAACTACATTTGATATATTTAGTTCTAAAGAGCAATTTCGATCTTTATCGTATATCCAAAACCAGGATAAACCTAAGATACAAGAAAATATAAAAAGAATCACTACAAAGTATTGCCCGTACTTGTATCAGCATGGAACAAGCATGGATGGATATTTTTTTGATTATATATTAAATGAGTCTATGTTTGCAGCACTTAAATCTAAACATCTTGGTCCTTATATGTATTTATTTAAGTATGATATTAATACAGGAAAGATAGGCGGCTATGATAAAAAGATATTAAATGCTGTTGTTGATGAACTACAGATACTCTTTGACACAAACCCATACACAGATGTTTTAAACTATTTAAGAGGCTGGTTTATTAAAAACGAAAAAAATAATATACCTGAAAATATAGAAAAGATATTGTTTAAGGTATGGATTAAGGGTAGTAGTCGCTCCCACGGTAGTGCTCGCCCCCATGGTATAGTTCGCTCCCAGGGTACTGCTGGATATGGCCAGTATCATTTCAATACGCAATTAAACAATCATCAATTAGAGATTTTACGACGTTTCATTTCATTGGGAATGGACTTTTATTACAAGAACCCCTGGGGTTCTGGTCATGTAGTTACTAATTATAGAGAAGCAGAGGAAAGACTGGGGAAAGTTATAGATAGTATTTGAAAATACATGATTAAAAACAAGCTATACATCATCTTCAAAATCGTCTAATTAACGATTAATTATGCGGGAAAATCAGCTTTTTTGACTTTAGAGATTTTGATATTCAAAAGAGATATCAATATATTCTCGGTATTTTGCAATAAAAAGTTATGCTAAAATATTCAAAATGAAAGTGATTTTAACTGAAAAACCGAGTGTAGCAAAAGATATCGCTAAAGTTCTGAAAGCAGGACAGCGGAAAGATGGATATTTTGAAGGTAACGGTTATTATATTACCTGGGCTTACGGACATTTAATCAGACTTGTTTACCCGGAAAGTTATGACGATAAATATAAAAACTGGCAGCTTTCTGATCTGCCTGTCATACCGGAAAGTTTTATACGTGCATTAAATGATGATCCTGGAGTAAGTAAACAGTATAAGGTAATCTCAGGTCTGTTTAATAACGATAAGGTCACAGAAGTGATTTGTGCAACTGATGCAGGAAGGGAAGGGGAGCTTATATTTCGTTTTATATATGAGTTTTCCAGGTGTAATAAAGAAATAAAAAGATTATGGATATCCTCTCAAACTGATAAGGCAATCCAGGATGGTTTTTCCAGCTTAAAGCCCGGGTCAGACTATCAGCCGCTTTATCATTCCGCAGTTAGTCGTACAGAAGCAGACTGGCTGATAGGTATGAATGCTACAAGAGCTTATACAATCAAATTTTCAACTGGAAAAGGTGTTATGAGTGTTGGCAGGGTCCAAACACCTGTCTTGAAAATGATAGTCGACAGGTACTATGAAAATACTAATTTCAAACCTGAAAATTATTATGAGATTTTTGTAAAGGTTAAACATAAAAATGGAGAATATAAAGGTAAGTGGTTTGCTGGTAAGGATGACCGTTTCTTTGATAAGGGTATAGCTGAAGCTGTTATTGCAGACATTAAGAAAAACCCTGACGGCACTATTATAAAAGTTACCGGCAAAGAGCGTAAGGAAAAGCAGCCACTGCTGTATGATCTTACAGAACTACAGAAAGATTCTAACCGTCGATTTGGATATTCTGCAGATCAGACTCTAAAAATTATGCAGGATTTATATGAAAAACATAAGCTGCTGACTTATCCCAGAACATCATCCAGGTATCTTAGCAGCGACATCATTCCTGAGCTGGAAACAGGAATAAAAAATTTGCTGGATTTAAGTGACTATTCCAGCTTTGCTGAAAAAATACTGGAAAAGAAATTGAAAATTACTAAAAGGATTGTAGATGACAGCAGGGTTACGGATCATCACGCAATAATACCAACTGATAAAAAAGCTCGAACATCTGATCTATCAAAGGAAGAGCTTAATATTTTTGATCTGGTAATAAAAAGATTTCTTGCAGTATTTATGGATGAGTGTGTTAAGGATCAGACAGATATAATTACTGCTTTTGGAGAGAGTAAGTTTAAAACAATGGGGGTTGTAACTAAAAAACAGGGGTGGCGAGCTGTTTACTCCGGTTCTGCCAGTCTAAAGGATTTAGATGATAGCGATAAATTGCCTGAAGTAAAAGAAAAAGATGAAGTAGAGCAAAAGGAAAGTTCTCTGGAATCCAAACAAACAAAAGCGCCACCTTTGTATACAGAAGCCAGTATTCTGGCTTCTATGGAAACCGCTGGCAAACAAATAGATGATGACGAACTAAGAGAAGCAATTAAGGATTGCGGTTTAGGAACACCGGCAACAAGAGCACAAATTCTGGAGCGTTTAATTAATGTCAAGTATATAAAACGTGATAAGAATAAACTTATCCCTACCCAGAAGGGTTGTCACCTTATTGCCTGTATACAGGATAGAGAGCTTTTGTCTTCTGAGCTTACTGGTCAATGGGAAAAAAAATTGAATGATATAGCTCAGAGAAAATATTCTAGAGCAGAGTATATGGATAAGATTATAGAGTTCACTTCCAGAATTGTTGATAATGTTAAAAAAAGTGATAAAGAAATATTTGTTCCGGTAACAAATAGTATAGGAGATTGCTATTTATGCGATGGCTCCATTGTTGAAACAAAGCTGTCTTTTTCCTGTTCTAACTGGAAGTCAAGAGGCTGTAAATTTGCTGTATGGAAGAGTATAGCAGGAAAGGTTATTACAAAACATCTGGCTATAGAGCTATTGGAAAAAAAGGAAACCTCTGTAATAAAGGGGTTTAAAAGTAAAGCAGGTAAAACATTTGATGCAGCCTTGATTATTAAAAAAGATAATACCATTGGATTCAAATTCCCTGATCCTGACGGCAGCAGGCAGTCTTTAGGTAAATGTCCTCTTTGTAATGCGGAAATATATGAAACTGCTAAAGCTTTTTCTTGTTCAAACTGGAAAAGTACGGGCTGTAAATTTGCTATTTGGAAAATTATTGCCGGCAAACAAATCACGGAAAGTATTGCAAAAAAGCTATTAAAACAAGGAGAGACCCAGCTGCTTAAAGGTTTTAAAAACAGATCCGGTGCTTCGTTTGAAACAAGGCTTGTTCTGAAAAATGGTAGAGTAGAGTTTGTTTTCTAATCTGATAGAGTGCAATAGAAGCTGCAGCCTTCTATAAATACCTGTTTAGTAAAATATTCGGTATCAGGGTAGTTCCTGCAAAAATATGGTCTCTTTTTGTGTATTGAGCACTTGTTTTCTTTTAGATAATTACATGAGAAAACCAGGACCTTTAAATCAGGCTCTTTTTTAACCATAGTAAAGTTATATACGAACTCATACCATTTTACAGCCAGATTTCTTAATAAAGGGTAGTGCCAGAAACTTTCGGAAAGATAAATTGCTATTTTTGTACAGCAGACACCACATTGTTTGCACTGTCCTTTAATAATATATTGTTTTTTAAATATTTTTTTTGAATATCTGGTGAAAAAACCATCAAAATCACGAATGAATCTTAAAATTAACCTTAGTATCTGCAGGGCTGTTTTTTTTATGAATGTCAATTAATTTATCCTCTAATCATATTGATTCAGCACATACCTTTATTAATGGACACTGGTTGCATAACGGCCTGGTTTTACAGAAGTTTTTTCCTGTTTGTACTATCAGTGCATGATACTCGTTAAACAATTTATTTTCTTTTTCCAGTGAACTTTCAAACATTAACCTCCAGTCATCATATTCATACTTTCTTTTTTCTGCAACAATAATTTTACTGCCGGGTGTTATTTTGTTTCTGCTGAAAATTCTTCTGGTATAAGCATCAATAACAAATATCGGTTTATTTGCGCTGTATAAAATAATGCTGTCCGCTGTTTCCCTGCCTATACCACGGATACTTAGAAGCTCATTTCTAAGCTCAAGAATGTTTTGATTGAAAAAACGATTAAGATCAAAATCATAAATACTTAAATGTCTGGCAAAACAATGCAGCGTTTCTGCCTTCTGGTTAAAGTAACCGCTGGGCTTAATTAAAGCGGCAACTTTACTATGGCTTGTATTTAGTAAAGAATGGAAATTAATTAAATTATTACTTTTAAGGTTATGTACTGCTTTTTCTACATTAGCCCAGGCTGTGTTCTGAGTCAGAATAGCACCGGTAATTATCTCTTCTCTACTGTTTCCCGGCCACCAGTGCTGAGGGCCAAAATGATTAAAGAGCAGCCTGTAAATAATATTTATTTTTCTTTTATTGTTCATAAAAAACCAGCTGCTGTATTTTAGTAATAAGCTTATATAGCTGGTACAAATTGAAGAGTCCGTTTAAATGGCTGAGTGCAGTATACTGGCGTACATTAACGAAGTCATTTGAAAACTTTAGTGTCGGACATTTCACTTTGGATCAGCTATAATAGAAAATTTGAAAATATATTTTTTAAATCAGTCCTGGAAACTGTCTATTATTAAAAAGTCTAACTGCTACTTCTGTAAAGCTGCATCTATAGAATCAAAAAAAACGAAGAGACTGGAAAACCCTGAAATGCTGAATATTTGTTTAATATTATCGCTGACAGATGCCAGCATAATACTGCCGCCCAGTGGCTTAAGCCTTTTTTGACCCATTAAAAGAACTCTCAATCCTGCACTGCTTATATAGCTGCACTCAGTTAAATCAATAATGATTTTTTTTTCACCACTACTTATAGTATCCATTAACTTTTCCTGCAAATCGTTCGAAGTTATGGTATCTAATTTCCCATTTAATGATAAAATAAAAATGTTGTCTATTATATTTTCTGTAATTTCCATTATTTTCCTTCTTTCTTAAACTAATTAGCCTTGATTTCCATCAATAGAATATTCTTGCCATTTTCATATTTATAGTCAATAGAATCCATTAGAGTTTTTACAAAATGAATCCCAAGACCTCCTATTGGTTTGTCTTCCAGTGGAGAATCCAGATCAGGCGCTTTGGCTTCTATAGGATTAAAAGCAACCCCATCATCCTCCAGCTTTACTATAACAGTATTGTTTTTTAAATGCATATGTAAATGTATCAAGTGCTCTTGATCATCATTAAAGCCATAATTAATGGTGTTAACAAGAAGCTCTTCCAGGGCCAGATTAAGATTTATTTTTACATTATCAGGAATATTGTTATTTTTACAGAAAGTATCAAGTATTTCATGTAATCTATTTACTTCAGATATTTTGTTCTTAAAAGGAACCATGAACTTACCGTCTATATCATTTTTAAAATCTATATCTGTAGCTTTATCATCAATAGTTTCAGTCACGTTTGATTTTGACTTATCTTCTTTATTTAAGTATTTGAAAGCTAACATTGTTATATCATCGGACTGAGGTGCGTTCTGAACAAAATCAAGAACATTTTCTTTTGTTTTATCAATGATCTCTTTTACTGATTCAGTTCTGAAATTTTGTAGAAATTCTGTTAAACGGTCTTCTTGATAAAACTCGCCTTCAGTATTACGTGCTTCTGTAACACCGTCAGTAAAAACAAAAATATTATCTTCAGAAGATAATTGAATTTTTCTTGACATGTACTCAGCTTCTTCATCAATACCCAGGGCTATCCCATTAGTAGAAGTGAATTCAGTTACCTGTCCTTCTTTTGATACAAGATATGGCGGGTTATGTCCTGCAAGGCAATATTCAAGAGTACCTGTTTTTATATTTAAAACAGCATAGAATATAGTAACAAATAATGCAGTATCATTGTCACGACAGAGCTCTTTATTAACACTGGTTAAAATCTCAGCAGGAGAAGTGATTTTTGTTGATGTAGATTTTAATAAGGTGAGGGTAACAGCCATAAATAGAGAGGCAGGAACTCCTTTACCTGATACATCACCTACTGTAAAGCATAATAGACCATCTTTCTCATTAAGCATAAAGTCATAAAAATCACCGCCTACTTCCTTGGCAGGCTCAACAAAAGCATAAATATCGAACTTATCTTTTTTTTCAGGAAAGGGAGGGAAAATTTTAGGGAGCATGTTGTGTTGAATGTCACTGGCTACACGCAATTCAACGGACATACGTTCTTTTTCTGCTGTAGTGGTTTTAAGCTGATCAATATGATTCTGTAGATCAATAACCATATTGTTGAAAGCTGATGCAAGGGCACCAACCTCATCATTAGAAACGATATTCTGCTTGTGTGAAAGATCCCCCCTGGCTATTCGCTCAACCCCATGATGAAGATCCTGTAATGGTTTCATCATACGTTCAGTAAACAGGTAATTTATAACTGCGGTTAAAGCTAGAAGTATCAGCATAGCTATTAAAAACTTGTTTCTTAAATCTTCTATTGCCAGATGTGTTTTTTTCATAGACAAACCTATTCTAAAAGCACCCCAGTGTCGTCCACGTATAAATACAGGAGAAGATATGTCCCATAGTGTTTCACCAGTGTCGCGATGATATATTTGTTCAAGGTAGGGTTTATTTGTATTACGAGTTATATAAAAGGATACCTGATCACGAAAAATCCTTTTAGTTCTGTTATTATTGCGGTCGAATATGAAATTACCAGTTAATCTTTTAGAATATTTGGAATTATGGGCTGGCAGGTATCCGTTACGATCTACAATAACAGCATATTCGATTTGAGGGTCACGCAGAAACTTATCCTGAATTTCAATTATAGCGTTATCAAGATATGAATCCAGACCTGTTATATAATGATACTTTTGAATTGATGTAAGTTTTGCAGGTTCTATATTTTTATAGGAACTTATATATTTATCCGGAAGTTGAATTTTTTCAAGTCGTTGATCAAAAAGCTCATCTATCGTAAATATTTCATTATCAATTATATTTTCAAGCATAATTGCCATTGTTTTTGCGCCTGTTTCAGCAACAGCAATCCCTTTTTCCTGTATCATTTTATTGAGATTGTTCGTTTGTATTTTTACAAGGTGAAGAGTGAATAAAGCTAATAATACAGCTGTTATAAATATTGTTACTATTGATAATCTTGTTGACAGTTTTTTTAACATAATCTTTACCTTTTGTAACCTATGCGTAATGCCCCCCAGTGAATATCATTCACAAATACGGGCACTGAAACATCAGCGATTACCTCGCCAGTGTCTCTATAATAAATCTGAAGTAAAAAACTGCTGACATTGTTAGCAGCAGAATAGCCTGTAAGATCATTAAATATTCTTTTGGTTCTATTACTTGATATGCTGCTGGCATCTGTTTTGCTGAATCTGGTATTATGTGAAGGTAAGTATCCGTTTTTGTCTACCAGAACAACAAAAATGATTTTTTTATCCTTTTTTAGATACTCATCTTCTACTGGTGTAATGTGCTTATCAGTATAATCATCATAAAAAGTAGAAAATGTACGAGGGGACTTCAAAGGGTAGACTGGGAAGTAGAGCGTAGAAAAAATCTCTTTTTTTGTTTTGATACCTTTAATAATGGCATCTTCAAGGACACTTCTGCACTCATTAGCAGCATCCTGACATAGCTTCAATATTTTTCTGTCTGTCTTTGTCATTTCATTTTCTGTGATTATTCCTTTGGTATAAAGTGATATACGCTGGTCAATATAGTTGATTCTCGATTTGCCGGGTTTTATTTTTACAGGGCGTTCTGAATTTTTTGATTCGGCCTGTATTACAGAAAGGTTGAAAATCAAAAATGACATAAAGAGTACAAGAAAGACTGTTGTCTGTTTTATATTATTTTTAAATGTTCGTTTATTTAAGTTTACAGCTTTTATCTTCATCGCTTTATAAATTTTAATAACCAATATGCTTAAAGTCAAACAATACTTGATTTATATGGTTTAACAACAAGTTGTCTTTTAGCTAAATCAGCAAAAATACCAGGTTCATTTATTAAGTCATTGTATTGTCCAGTTTGAACCACCCGGCCTTTATCAA
This sequence comes from bacterium, assembly GCA_024225875.1. Taxonomy (GTDB): domain Bacteria; phylum Margulisbacteria; class Marinamargulisbacteria; order JAAEMD01; family JAAEMD01; genus JAAEMD01. The sequence continues at coordinate 7,725 of JAAEMD010000580.1, read as the reverse complement.
TAACAAAAATGCAGTCTGCATCTTTTATAGTACTCAAACGATGAGCAATAACAATCCTGGTAATTTGCAGTTTATCAATACTTTCTTTTATTATTGCCTGATTCATGTTGTCGAGCGCTGAAGTGGCTTCATCTAATAATAATAAACGCGGTCTGGATGCCAGTGCTCTGGCAATAAGTAATCTTTGTTTTTGACCACCGGAAAAATTATCACCGCCTTCAGATACTATGGTATCCATCCCCATAGGTAACTGATCGATATCTTCTGAAAAGCCGGCCTCATTTGCAGCAGTATAGGCTTCTTCCAGGGAAATATTGCTGGCACCGGCGATATTAGTATAGATATTTCCAGGCAGAAGCTTACTATTTTGAAGTACTACACCAATCTGGCGACGAAGTGACTGTATATTAATACGGGACAGGTTTTGTCCGTCATAATATACTGAACCTGACTCAGGACTTTCAAAACCTAATAATAGTCGTAATATTGTGGATTTTCCGGAGCCGGATGGCCCGGCAATAGCATAAAATTTACCTGGTTGAATATTCAGTGTTAAATCATTAAGAATAACAGGGCTATCTGATTTGTAGCGGAAAAACAGATGGTTTATCTCAATCTCACCTGTAATATCATCTATATCAGTTTTAGAAGTCTGAGATTCAGGAATATTTTTCAGTATTGGTTCTGTTCTTTCGAAAACAGGTATGATTTTAATAACAGCTGTCAGGCCGCTCATCATATCTGTTAATGCTGAGAAAACAGATCCCAGTGCTATATAAAATCCAATAAAAGTACCTGTCATTATATTGCCATTTTTCATTAATATGGCTATAGCCAGTATCAGGATTAAAGATACTGTCTGGAAAGAAAAAGAAAAGTCTTTTATAAAGTTGCTTAGACGATTTATTTTATTTGTTACTAATTTTTGTTCGCCAAATATTTTTGACCATGCAGTAAAGGCACGTCTTTCTGCGCCAGCAACCTTTAACTTGTTAATTCCTGTAATAAACTGTGTTATTTGACCGGATAAATAACCACTTACATTTAAAAACTCTTTTTGATATTTAAGAAAAAATAAACAGCTTATAAAGTTAAATATTAAATATAATAAAATGAAAAATGTTGCGATAACAGCTAATTTAACATCAAGAACATAGAGCAGTATAATATTAGAAAAAGAAAAAAATCCAGTTAAAATTGATGAGATTACAGAGTCTGATAAAGTTTGTCTGAAAAAATGTATTCCTAATGCTCTTGCTGCCAGGTCTCCTACTAAATACTTTCTGAAAAAAGATGCTGGCAGATTTAAAATTCTATCCCAGAGGGCAGATTGAATATCGAAATCCATTTTTTCTATTACCCTGAGCATGGATATATTTCTTACAATACTGAAGACAGCTGTAAATATGCTGGAAAAGATTAAGGCAATAGATACCTGTATAAACTGTAAATGCTCAGCTGTAGGAATGATGCTGTTAAATAGTAAAACAACAGCAACTGGCGGTACTAACCCTAATATGCTGCCTGTAATACCTGTAAATAGTATACGTATAAAGTCTGTTGAAGTTTTTTTCAAACTAAAGCTGAGTACATCTCTTTTTGACAGGGGATATGGCTTGAAGTTTCTGTAAAATGAATATCCAAAGTGTTGAATCTGATGTGCATTATCTTCTGTCAAAATATAACTTTTTTTCTCTACAGGGTCATGTATTTCATAGACACCTTGTTTTACAGGTATAATTGCTACAGGACGGCTATTCTCTTTTAAAAATGCGAGTAATGGGCCGCTGTCATGTTTCCACCAGTTCTGATTAAGAAATACCATGCGGGTTCTTATGTTGGATTTTTTTGTTGTATCGGCAGGCTCATCTCTTCTTTTTTTATCCAGTTCTGAGAGGTGATGCAGTTCCAGGTCAAGGTGTTCAGCAATAATTTTACAGGATATATATACCGGGTCATCTATATCAGAATCAAATTTTGGTAATTTTTGTTCGTCAACTATTGATGCCAGTTTAAGAAATGCCATATCGTTTGAGTTTCTGTCCAGCTTAATTCTTTCTTTTAACTGGTTCAGCTCATCTACCATAAGTAGATTAAAGTTCCAGAAGTCGCACAGGAAAAAAGTCTTATAAAAAGAATCCATGAATTTCCAGAAATTGCAGTTTTGAATCAGGAGTTGAGTATCGTATGCTGCTATTTTTGATGGTGTTGTGGTCTGTATCCAGCTGTGTAAAGCCAGAGGGAAAGGGGTTGTTTCAGGATCAGACAAATCTTCCATACCCAGATAAACTGCATTTCCTTCTTCACATACTAACCAGGTAATTCTTTTTTTTGTTTTAACTGTTTCTCCATTTAAAATAAGATAATTATTGTCTTTCTCAATAAAGATATCGGCTTTAGGACGAGATACGATTGTTTTGGATAAGCCTTGAGAAAGATTATATATCCAGTTATCTATTAAATTACATATATCTATTTTATAATGCTCTGCGTTTATGAGTTTTTTTAAATTTGAAATGGTAATTACGACAACCCTGGTATCAATGTTTCCTATGACAACCAGACCTCTATTGCTTTTATAATCATAGAGATTCATTCCAAACAGTAAATCTCCTTCTTCAGCAGTAAATAAATGTTCCCTTTTACCACTGGCATGATTGTTTTTAATTTCAGTTGAAAAAACCTCAGCAAAACCGGATATTATATAGTAAACATGAGTTTTTCTATTAAGTAGAAGAGGCTGGTTTCCACCTATTGATCTTATTTTTCCTTTTTTAATAAAAATATCTTTCATTTTTTAATAATTAATTAATCTCCGGTAAATTTCACACTTACTGTATAGATCGTCATGAGTTCCTCTGTTAATCAGTTCTCCCTTATCCAGCACAATAATTTCATCACAGTCTCTTATTGTACTTAATCTATGGGATATTATAAGGCAGGTACATCCTCGTTTTCTGAGGCTGGCGTCTATCTGTCTTTCTGTTTCTGCATCCAGTGCGCTTGTCGCCTCATCAAGGATCAGAAATACTGGGTTAATGACTAATGCTCTTGCTATTTCTATAAGCTGACGTTCTCCTCCGCTGAAATTAACACCGCCTTCGTCAATAATACTATCATAACCACCTGTTCTGGCAGCAATTTTATGGTGGATCAGCGCATCTTTGGCAGCTTTAGTTATAGTATTGCCAGGGATAGTATCGTTCCAGAGGGTAATATTGTTTTTAACAGTATCCTTAAACAGGAAAATATCCTGATTTACCATTGCGATAGAATGACTTAGTATATTTCTTGAAAATGAAGAAATTGGATTGCCATCAATATTGATTGATCCCTTCCATGGCTTATAAAGACCGCTGACCAGTTTTGATATTGTAGATTTTCCACAACCGGAAGGGCCTACCAGGGCAACCCTGGTTCCAGGCTTAATAGATAAAGTTAAATTATTGATAAAAGGCTTTTCCAGGTTGTTATATCCAAATGTTATGTTTTTCAGTTCAATTTTACCTGATAACTTGATTACTGAATCAGTATTTTTATTATCAGATGAGTCCAGTGATGTCTTTATATAAGAATCATTTTTGTAGTTTACTAGATCATTAATGCGATTAATACTTGTCTGCATTTTACCTATTATATTATCAAGACTGATAAGCCTGTTAACAGGTGCTATAAAGCTTGCCATTAAGCTCATAAAAGCCACAAGCATTCCCATGCTCAGCTGGCCTTTCATTATCAGTACACTGCCATAAGAGAGAATAACAGCTGTATTTAAAGATGTCAGTAAAACAGGAACTATGCTGATAATTTGCAGGGAAAAGGCTAATTTTCTCTGTGTATTTAATACTTTTGCCTGATAACCTGACCATTTTGAAAAGAATTCTGGTTCTGTACCGTTAGCCTTAATAGTTTCAATTGCCTGGAGACCTGTTATGGTTGCTCCCATAAGTTTGCTGCTTTCATATTGAAGTTTTTGATTGAGTGTTTTCTTTTCGGTATGAATTATTTTCAATACTATGACATTAACTAATGTTATTAATATCCCCAGCATTGTCAGTGGAACACTGTACTGGAGCATTATTAATATATAAAAAATCATTAACATATAGTTAGATACTGCTGTAAGTAGATCACTGCTTAAATGATGCGCAAAAATTTTAGGCAGATTAGATCTTGAACTGATTTCTCCAATAGATCGTTGTGCAAAAAAATGTGCAGGAAGAGATAAAAGACGCCAGATGAATCTACTGGAGTTTTCGATAGAGTACTTTGCTTCAAACCTGTTAATAATCCTGTTTTGCAGCATTCTTAACACAGTATGAACAGCAGCAACTCCCAGCATGCCGGCTATAAGAGGCTTTATCCAGTCAAGAGTTCCTGCTATCAGCACCTGGTCAATAAACAGCCTTAAAAGGAGTGGCATAATTATTCCGGAAAGTATCATGAAAAAAGCTGTTATCAGTATGTAATAAATAGCTGATTTATAACCTTTTAAGGTTTTTATTATTTTTTCTATGAAAAAATTCTTTTTTTCGCTTTTTTTGAAATTTGAAGTCAGAGTAAAAACAACTGCAATATCTGAGTAATGTCTGAAAAAGTATTTTTCAGTTTCAACTCTATGTCCAAAAACAGGGTCATTAAGATAAACACTGCCGTTTTTAAAATCTTCTACAACCAGAAAATGATTACTCTCCCAGAATGCTATTAAGGGGAAAGTTAAACTTTTTATTTTCTTTTGTTCAGCGTGAAAAGCATTTGCAGTAAGACCATATTTACTGGCTACTTTTATTATATTTACTGCTCTGCTGCCGTCTCTTGATACCCCACATTCAATTCTAAGCTCTTCTAAAGGAATTTCTCTGCCAAAGTAAGCAAGTATAATTCCTAATGCTGCTGCACCACACTCTACAGCCTCCATCTGGAGCAGTAAAGGGGTATGTATGCGTGGTGAAAAGAATTTATATAAGTAACTTCCAATACCTGGTTTACTCAATGCCATAGCGTTATTAGTTTAAAAAATCTTTTAAAAAAGGCATAACATAATAAATGGGCCGTTCTTTTTTAATAATGATTGACACTTTACATAAGGTGCCGCTGTTTAATTTTATTGGAGGACCCATTAGAGATGACCATTCATATCCGCTAACTGTACTTTTGCTTTTTGCCAGTTCAGCACGTATTTCTAAAGGAGCGCCTTTAGACGACAGGCTGTTAGCAAGGGTTTCATTTTTTAGAATTCTCATCATTCCTGAAAAAGTAGACGGAAATTCAGAGACAGCAGTAACTTTTCCTATTAATACACCGTACTGTTCTTTTTGCACTGTTGATGGATTAATATTTACTACCATATCGTTTATTACTTTTTTACCTTCTGTTGGCGGTAAATAAATAACAGCTTCCAGATGTTCTTGACCGATTTCTGAAATCAACTCAAGATTTATTAGAGGGTCGCCAACCCGTATTAATGTTCCCTCATCAGCCATGATTTCCAGGATTTTACCTGTATAAGAACTTTTTATGGTAGATGAAAAAGCAATTTTTTCTTCCAGTTGTTTTATGGCGCTTTTTATTTTGCTTATATTGGTATTTGTTTCTTTTAATTTTGAAATTGCATCTTTTGATTTCAAAAGAAATAAATTTCTACGCTGATGATACAGTTCTTTTAATTGAGATTTTTGATGTTTTAATTTAAATTCCAGGTTAGGTTGAGACACAGTAGCTACTACCTGTCCTTCCTTTACAAAGTCTCCTACATTGACAAGGATTCTGGATAATTTCCCATAGTTAAAAGATACAATATTAAAAACACCACCAGGTTGTATTAGAATACCATTTCCCTGGACTTTTACAGTTACTGTACCGAAAACACTCCATATAAATACTAAAAAAGCAATTAATATCAGGCCTGTAAGCGCAAACCACTCCATTGATGGGGTAGACTTTATTAACTGATCAAGTTGATCAGGCGATGATAGCTGAACCTGATGGTTATCTTTTTCCATATAATTTATTTTAACTTAGATTCATTACTTAAAGCAATAATAGAATTATTTAAACACAGCATTTAAAAACTGTGCTGCCAGAATTCTTCTTTACTTAATCATCACCAATAAAATATTTAATCATGTGTATACGTTACTTAATGAAGGATTGGTTTTCTTTTGATTGCCCAGAGTATCGCTGCTTTTACTGTTATAATTATGCCCGGGATACACTATCAAATCATCACTTAAGGGCTTGATTTTATTAGCCATTGTGATTTTCATTTCTTCAGCATCACCGCCAGGAAGGTCACATCGCCCGCAGCCATCAATAAAAAGAGTATCTCCTGTTAATAAAATATTGCTGGCCAGATAACATACACAGCCTGTTGAATGACCTGGTGTATGAATACACTTTATTTCTATATTACCTATATTAATAATATCATTATGTTCAACGTCCTTTATATTATCATCAGCTGGTTTATAAAGAGGTAATTCATGTTTTGACACATAGACAGGGATATCCGAATTATCAGTAAGTTCCTTGACTGCATTAGAATGATCATAGTGACCATGAGTAAGTAGAACAGCTGTTATTTTATAACCAGCTTTTTCAGCTTCATTTTTTATTGTGTCTGTATTCCAGGCAGGATCTACAACTGCAGTTTCTCCTGTGCTTTTATCACCAATGAAATATACATAATTATTCATTAGCCCAATTTCCATCTGTTTGAAAAATATATTGTCATCTTTTTTTGTCATTAACCGGCTCCTTGTTTTATATTTTTTTGCATATAACAAACATAACTTCTCTTGAAAAGAGGTTGGGATTCATTTCAGGTAATACTTTATGAATAAGACTTTTCCTGCATATAGGAATCTCATTCAGTATTGTAATATTTTTTGTTTTACAAAGCTTTCGGAAACTCTTGATGGTTATGATTCTAATGTTTGGTGTGTTGTGCCAGTCATAAGGCATTTGAGCTGTTTTGGGCGGTACTCCCTTAAAGAAAAGCTGGGCTCTTATGCTCCAGAAACCAAAGTTAGGGAAGGTGACGATTACTTTTTTTCCTACCCTCAACATCTCCGAAAGAACAAATGAAGGTTTATGTACCTGCTGCAGGGTTTGACTTAATATCACATAGTCGTATGAATTTTTTGTGAATTCAGGTAAACCTTCATCAATATTTCCATGAAATACATAGATACCTCTTTTAACACAATCAATAATTTTATTAAAATCTATCTCAATTCCATAACCCTTTATTTTTTTTTCGTTACGTAAATACTCAAGCAGTTCACCATTACCACAACCAAGATCAAGTACCTTGGTATCAGGTTCTATGAAATCAGTTATTTTTTGTATATAGACCTTGCTCGTTTTTTTCATACCTGCTCCAGAAAAGGTCTTATTATTTGAGAGAGCTGTTTGTTCTCAAGCAAAAAAGCATCATGCCCGTATAATGAATCAATATCGCAATAAGTAACTTCTTTATTAAGCTTCATAAGAGTTTTAACCATTTTTTTACTTTGTTGCGGTGGGTACAGCCAGTCAGAAGAAATAGAAATGACAAGAAATTTAGAGCGTGTTTTTTCAAAAGCTGAATCTAAAGAGCCGTATTTTTTTTGCAAATCAAAATAGCTTATAGCTTTTGTAACATATAAATATGAATTCGCATCAAAACGCTGAACAAATTTACTGCCTTGATATTTAAGGTAACTTTCCACTTGAAAGTCTGTG
>JAAEMD010000579.1 GCA_024225875.1 bacterium | reverse complement strand
TTAAAGGCATTTTCGCAAACCCGACACGGTCAGGTTCAACATTGAGGTTAAAGGATGCGGTTATAGTATCCGCTGACAATATAAGCAATGTTGCATTAACCAATGATCAGGAAAAAAGAAAAGAGAGCTTTGAATTTTTAAAATCTATGGATGATGATTATAAAAATAATGAGCTTGCAGCAGTAGAAAAATGGCAGAATAAAAGAGTTAATATCACATTTGTATTCCAAAATGCAAGAAAGCGAAGCAGCGGTGTTGCTGTGTCTGGTTATGTAAAAAATGGCGGAAAGACCATTGATATTACTGCTGAACTTTTACTTAAGTATCTAAATAAGCTTAAAAATTATAAAGGTGGAGAATCTGTAACAGTCAGTGGCATTATGAGCAAGCCTACTTGTGCCTGGTACTCTTACCGCAGCATGTTTAAAGTAACATTAAAAGATGCTAAAGTTATACGTTAATATTATGAGAAAATGGAAGCTTACAGATCCTTTATTGGACTTAACGGGCAAAGGCGATTATTGGACAATCGCAGATGCCTGTGAAGGTGTACAGGTATTAGGCGGCATAGGAAGCGGTAAAACAAGCGGAGCTTTGCAGATAACAGCTAAAGCATTTCTTTTAAATGACTTTGGTGGAATCGTTTTATGTGCGAAAATAGATGAAGCTGAAACATGGGAAAGATACGCAAAAGAAACCAATAGAGAAAAAGATCTGATTAAGCTTTCAGAGACAACATTTGATTTTTTACATTATGAATCTACCAGAACTGAAAACGTAGAGGTAGAAAATATATGTAACTGTTTTATGGAAGTTGCAGAGGTTGCCGGAGAAGAAAGTGGTGGCTCAAACGAAGCTTACTGGAGAAGGGCAGGGAAACAGCTTTTGAGAAACACTATTTCTTTGCTGCTCTTATCAGAAGAAAAAATAACCTTGAACAATATTTCCAGGTTAATCGCATCTGCACCTAAAAGCAACGAAGAGTGTGTAGACAAAAAATGGCAGGTAAAATCATACTGCTATGAATTATTTCAACGGATAGTAGAAAAGCAAACAGTTAAAACTCAATTACAAAAACATGAATACGATCTTACCGTTAGGTATCTTCTCAATGAGTATCCTAGTTTAGATTCTAGAACCAGAGGAAATATAGTAAGTTTTTTTACTACAATGGCAGATAGCCTTTTAAGGGGTAAAATCAATGAAATTTTCTGTTCAGGGAAAATAGATACAACACCTGAAATGTGCGGAGATGGGAAAATAATACTTGTAGATTTATCAATAAAAGAATATCAGGAAGTAGGTAAATACGCAGCTGTAATAGTTAAATATATGACACAAAAATATCTTGAAAGAAGGAAAGTAAAAAAGCAAGATTATATCAGACCCGTATTTATATTTGCCGATGAATCCCATTATTTCACCACATCAAAAGATCAGGAATTTCAAACTACTGCTAGGTCTGCAAGGGGATGTACTGTATTTGCCACACAAAACTACCCTAATTATCTCAAGGCTTTAAATAAAAAAGCAACAGTAGATTCTCTTCTCGGTAATTTGCAGACAAAAATAATATGCCAGAATGGAGATAATGAAACAAATAAGTGGGCTTCTGAAATGATAGGTAAAGTTCTGGTTGAAAGAAACAGTACAAATGAATCTGTCCAAATGTCCGTATTAGGCGGAAAAATGAGCAAGAATAAAGGAAAATCAGAACAGAAAGACTATATCCTTGAACCTATAGAGTTTACAAAACTGCCAAAAGGAGGCAAGGAAACTAATTATTTGGTCGGATCGGTATTTTGGAGAGGTGGAAAAACATGGAAGAATAAATCATCATTTTTGAGGCTTAAATACAAGCAAAGAAATCAAAAGATAAGAAAAAACACAGTTTTAAGTGAATTTAGGGACATGATAATTAGCGGCATATCATGGATTTTACTTGCTGTATTTTTTTATTACATTTATAAATATGAATTAAATAACCTAATAACTGCAGCACACAATGTAATGTTCGGGGTTAAAAAGATTTATATAACAGGAATACTTGTTGGGCTGCTTGGAGGGGCAGGGTGGCTTCTTTTAAACAATTTAGCTTATATAGCTGTAATATCTAAATTACTGTTTGTTGGTTTATTATTTTTATTGGGCTGCTTTATATACGAGTATTCAACTGTAGCATCTCTTTTGGTGCTCATAGTTAATGCATATTTGATCGTTTATTTTGGATATCAGTTCTTATTGAAAGATCTTTTCACAATACAAAAATGGCACACTCCTATAATAATAAAACAATAAACTATATTGCTCCCATTTAAGAGAAGAGTTAAATTAAGAGAAAAACCTAGGAAATTTTATGAGTAGCAAGAACTAGACAGCACGGGAAAAATTTGTTTAAGAGTTACAGTTACTAGCATCGAATAAGGCTTTTAGCAAAGTTAGGATCCGCAGGTAGGATTTTATATTTAATAATTACATCAACGTTTTCATTTAAGGAAAGCAAATACAACAAAGAAGAGTGTTTAAGTTGCTCATAATGATATATATAAATTGGGTAAAGTATGCAATCTATGAAGGATATTTTAGGGAAAATGAAGAATCCTTTTTTTCTTAGATTAATGGGGCTAACAAGACCATTTCTTATTTCCGGAAGATCATTTGATTTAACTCATACGGAAGAAGCATTACATGAACTGATTAACTTTTTGAAATTGAAAAAAAACAAAGAGCTAAATCACAATATTTTAATACCAGCTATGATATTTCATGATTGTGGGTGGTCTAAGGTTCCTAAAAACATATTAAATTTAAGTTATGGAGACGTAAAAGCGGATAACCCGGGTAAAATAATCCACCAAAAAGAAGGAGCATTAATAGCAAAAAAAATATTAAAAGAGATTAATTATGATTCAGAACTAGTAGATGAAATATGCTATATTGTTTCTGTTCATGATAATCCCTCAAAATATAAAAAAAATCCTAATGCACTAATCGTTGCTGAAACGGACAAACTTGTGAGATACGGAGACCTGCTATTTTATGAATTAATTAAAAAAAGAATTCAAACTTTAGAAGAGCGTATAAACTTTTTAGAAAATGGTATAGAGAAATGGTTTAGTATTCCAGAATATAAAGCAAAAGCTAGATCACTACTTGAACAGAAACGTTCCAAACTCAAACATTAAATAGAATTTTTTAAAATTACCTACCTTTCTAATTTTATTTCTCACAAGTAAGATTGAATTGTGAAAGTAGGCGATGATAATATGCACCCCATTT
>JAAEMD010000578.1 GCA_024225875.1 bacterium | reverse complement strand
TAGTCAGATACCGTGAGTGTTCACGAAACTTATGGAATACATATTTTTATCATGAATTATCTGAGAAGAATAAATGGGAGATGAAGGATAAATTCGATGATATATGCACACAGCTTTTTTTAGCAATAGTGTTTGCTCCTTTGGGAAAATCTTCAAGTAAAAAATCACCATCGTATATGAAAAGCCAAAAACCTATTGATATTCTTTCTATTATTCCTCTAATTAAGTCAGGCATACCAATACGAATAAATAGAGAAATCGAACAATCTGGATACTGGGATCATCCGGTTGATTTTATTAAACCCAATGATGTTGAGTTGCAGTTCATAGACTTTTTTGATTTTGATACATTAGGTGTACGTGAATTTGAATATTACTTAGTTCACATCAAAAAATCGAACATTGATCCATCATTGAAAGGTAGAAATGGCTTGGTAAAAGTTAATCACGCAAAAGTCATACTGATTTAAATATTATAGGCGGTTTCTTTCTAACTCCCTATATAATATGGAGACATTTTGCTCGTAATAAGATATTGAAAAATATCTAAAAGGAGCAAGGAGAAATGGGATCGAAAACGGCAAAAAGTTATAGTCCAGAATTCAGAGAACAAATTATTAAAGAATGTATGGAAACCAACAAATATAATGTGGTTGCAAAAAAACACCAGGTTCCAGTTACGACGGTTTATACATGGATAAAAAGAGACAAAAACAAATCAAAGACCCAAAAGGCAAAAGGACAAAAAGCCATGGGAAAAGAGTTGGCAGATGCTAAGCTTGAAATAAAAGTGTTAAAAGAGCTTTTAAAAAAAACTCACCAACTCTGGCTGAAAGATTAGAAGTAGCTGAAATATTTATTAATCAGGGATATTGTGTTTGTAAGGTTCTTAAATATACATCAGTTGCAAACTCAACATGGTACAGCCAAAAGCACAAAGTAAAGGAGGATAAAAGGAAAAACAATCCTGGGCGTCCAATACCAGGCTACACAATTAATCCAGATGGAACTATTCTCCTTGACGGTATCATAGTTTCAGCCTTGGAAAATTATAGGAACAAAAAAGAGTTTGCCAATGGTGGCGGTTACCAGAAGCTGACGCATTATCTTAAAAGAGATTTCAAATATACGGTAAATTCCAAAAAAATATACCGTCTCTGCAAAGAGAATGATTTGTTATTGCCTAAAAAGAAAAAAAGGAAGAAGCCCAGATCCCAACGATGTGTGAATAGAGTAATATCCAGGCCCCATCAAATGTGGGAACTGGATCTAAAATATGGATTCATCCATGGAGAAAAAAGGTTCTTTTATATATTGGTCATGATTGATGTTTATTTGAGATTAATTGTTAATTATTACGTTGGTTTAAGGTGTACAGGCAAAGATCTGGTTTTTACGTTAAATAATGCAATCAAAGATTATAGAGTGTTTAATAAAGAGCAATTGATAATAAGAAGCGACAACGGTTCTCAGATGACATCAAATGTATTTATAAAAAATGCTGATAAATTTGGTAAAGATCAATTGCTTCATGAATTAATACCCCCGGCAACACCGAACAAGAATGCACATATAGAGGCGTTTAATTCGATATTGGAGATTGAATTTTTACAACCAAGATATTTTATGACATATGGGCAAGCATATTTAGAGACAACAGAATTCATGGAATTTTATAATACAAGCAGAATACACGGATCACTAAAAAACAGAACACCAATGGAAGTGTTTGAATCATTTAAAAATGGAGAAGCGCTCAACATACCGGGAATAAGGGTTTAATATAAATTTTTCTCCCTAACCCCAAAAAAAGAAACAACGTAGAGAGGAAGGAAGTCAAGAAAAAAACGGGAGGGGCCCTTTAGGGAGGAACCGGTTTTATTCTTGACTTCATGACGAACGCAGTTACAAAAATATGGGTTAAGGAGGTAAGAACTATTTTAAAATTTGAAAGCAAATTAAGTATAATTCAAACCATAACCATTACGAAGTAAAATTCTCCAGGAAAAAGGAGTTGACCCGGCTCGAGAACCGGGAGGTCTCAAAAGTCTTCGTGGATACGGGGTCACATCTTGAATAGTGAATAAAATAGATTTATTCACTATTCAAGACCCGGCCCCATAAATCTACGGTTCATG
>JAAEMD010000577.1 GCA_024225875.1 bacterium | reverse complement strand
CTCAGCCATTTAAACGGACAATTCAATTTGTACCAGCTATACTCTAAAAGACTATATGGCAACCAAAAAAAAAATACAAAAATCCAAAGGCAGTTATATTTTTCTACAGATACTTTTTGGTATCGAGGCAATTCACCGTGTCGGGCTGATACATAGAGATATAAAGCCTTCAAATATACTTATTAAACGCAAAGGAAAATGGGAAATTAAAATAAAAATAATAGACCTGGAACTTTCTTGTGATTGTAATTCTGAAGATGAAATCAAACAAAAGTGTGGTACACGAGAATATATGTCTCCTGAAGTTCTTTCAGGCAAAGGAGCTTTAAAAGTATCAGATATATGGGCATCCGGAGTTGTCCTGTTTTATATGATAACAGGTGTCCTTCCTTATAAAGAAGGTTTTCGCAAAAATCATTATCCACAAGCTGTTATCTGGGGTAATAACAATCAAGCCAGCTCTTTGATTCTGGGAGAATACGTTGATACTTTAGGGGTATATCAAAAAGGACTTCTATGTGAAGATCCTGAAAAAAGAATAGCTATAGATAAAATTAAAAAACACAAATTCATTACTCAAAATAAGTTTCACTTCAATAACTTCAACTTAAAATAAACTGGCAAAAATGCTGGATCGTAGATTGTAAAAACCAGGTTGTGATATACTTGTCTGAAGTATTTTCCAGACAGCAGAACTCTGATAATTTTATTATTATATAATGCAGGGAGTTGAATTAATGACATCATTTTTTATATCCAGAAAAATTATATCCTGCAAAGATGAAAACCCTGCTGCTTTTACTGATAATAATATTAAACAAAACAAGCGCTCAATCAAAAGCTATCCGTTAATCAGCAGCGAAATTAAAAAGCTTAAAATACTATTGTCAAGCTTTGATATTAAAATAAAATGGACAAACAAGAACAGGGTACTGGGAAAAGGCAGCTTTGGAGAAGTGATCAGTGCAAATTTCGAAGTAAATGATTATTTTTCTCCAGATTTAGCTGTTAAGATACTTAAGAAAAATAAACAAAACACAGTGGAGAGAGTTTTACAGGAGTATGACCTGGCTTCATCAATATCCAGTAAATATGTAGTGCGGGTTTTAGGTCTGTCACAAGTGATAACACCTAAAAATACGTATTTTTATATAACTCAAGAATTAATACCGGGTGGTGATCTTTTAAATCGTGTAGAAAAAGATCATTTTAATATGACTCTGGAACTCAAGAAAAAAATAATATATCAGACTATACTGGGACTTGAAGCAATTCATAAGAACAACTTTATACATGGAGATCTAAAACCTTCAAATATACTTTTAAGTTCAACATCACGAAACTTTCAGGAAGTGAACATTAAAATTTGTGATTTTGGTTTTGCTGGAAAACTTGATTTTACGGGCTGTTACTACAACTCAGGTTATCACCCTTATGGGAATAATTTGAAAGGAAGATCAACAGAGGAAACAATAAAGAACATAACAGGCTTTTCAAGAGATGCTGCATTTGGTAATAAATGTGTTATCTATAGTATGATGAACAAAGATTATAGCAAAAGAATTACTCTAAAAGAGCTTAAAAAACTTAAATATTTTAAAGACATTTCTAATGAAATATTACAGGGAAACTAACTCAATAAAATTATATTAAGGACGCTGAATGAAAAAACAATTTATCCATCTTCATTGTCATACCGACTATTCACTGCTGGAAGGGGCAATCCAGACAAAGAAACTTCTGCAAAGATGTGTAGAGTTTGATATGCCTGCTGTTGCTATCACTGATAATGGAGTTATGTATGGCGTTATCGATATGTATACTCAGGCCAGGAGCCATGGTATAAAGCCAATAATTGGTTGTGAGCTTTATTTAACTGCAGATATAACTAAGAAAACCCGGGCGCTTGATAGAGTAATTCTTCTTTGCAGAAATTTGACCGGTTATCGTAATTTAACTGAACTGGTAACTATTTCTTATCTGGAGGGGTTTTATTATAAGCCCAGGATAGATATGGCTAACCTTGCCAGGTTTTCAGATGGTTTGATTGCTGTTTCCCCGGGCGGCAGGGGCCCTGTAGGTTATAATCTGAGAACAGATAATATAGATAAAGCACGGCAGATTGCCAGAGAATTTAAATCAATTTATGGTGAAGGTTTTTATCTGGGTGTCCAGAAACTTGGCATGCCTGTAGAAGATATTATTAATGACAGTACAGTATCCTTATCTAAAGAACTAAATATTCCTCTGGTGGCTACCAATGATGTTTACTACCTTGAAAAAGATGATTCATTTTTAACAGATGTACTGGTATGCATAAGAACTGGTAAGAAGCTGGAAGACAGTTCACGCTTAAGGTTTGAAAGCACGGATATGTATTTTAAGTCTTCTGAGGAGATGGCAGCCCTGTTTAGTGATTTGCCGGAAGCTGTTGATAATACCTGTAGAATTGCGGAATTATGTAATCTTGACATTGCAACAGAGCAGGTCAGGCTACCTCATTTTAACTGCCCTGATAATAAATCCAGTACTGAATATATGGAAGATCTGGTTTGGAGCGGAATTAAAAATAAATATGGACAGATAACAGAAGAAATAAAACAAAGAGTAGATTTTGAGCTTGGTATTATTAATAAAATGCACTATTCGATATACTTTCTTATAATTTATGATTTTTTAAAATATGCTAGAGACCAGGGTATACCTGTGGGGCCGGGCCGTGGTTCTGCTGCAGGATCAATAGTTGCTTATGCTTTGGATATTACCAGGATCGACCCTCTTAAATATAAACTGTTTTTTGAGCGTTTTTTAAATCCAGAGCGGGTTTCTATGCCTGATGTTGACCTGGATTTTTGTATTAGACGCCGACAGGAAGTAATTAATTATATAGTAAAAAAATACGGAGAGGATCACGTTTCACAGATAGCTACCTTTGGAACTATGGCCGCAAGAGGTGTTATAAGAGATGTTGGCAGGGTACTTGATATATCTTTAAGTGATGTAGACAGGATTGCTAAACTTATTCCTTCTACACCGGGCTCTTATATGAGTATTCCGGAAGCTGTTAATAATATCCCGGAACTAAAGAGAATGTATGCTGGATCAGATATTTTTAAAGAACTACTGGATATCGGAACCAAGCTGGAAGGGTTTTCCCGCCATACATCAACTCATGCTGCTGGTATTGTTATTTCCAGAGAACCACTAACCACTATAGTACCATTAATGAAGAATGAAGGTCAGGTTGTGACTCAATATCAGATGACTGATGTTGAGAAAATAGGGTTGTTAAAAATGGATATCCTGGGCTTAAGGAACCTGACGGTAATAAAAGATGCGCTGGATTTGATTAAAGTTAATAGAAGTGTTGATATTGATATAGATGATTTGCCTGATGATCGTAAAACATATGAAATGCTCAGTACAGGTGAAACAACAGGGATATTTCAACTTGAAAGTCGTGGTATGCGGGCACTGATAAAAGATTTGCAGCCTGCAGTTTTTGAAGATCTAATAGCTTTGCTGGCCTTATACAGGCCAGGTCCTTTAGGGTCAGGGATGGTAAATGATTTTATTTCTAACAAATCCGGCAAAACAAAAGTGACCTATGATTTGCCTGAACTGGAGCCGATTTTAGAACCGACTTATGGAATGATTGTTTACCAGGAACAGGTTATGCAGATAGCCAGTGTTATCGGTAGTTTTACTTTAGGTGAAGCGGATATGTTGAGAAGAGCAATGGGTAAGAAGAAAAAAACTGTTATGGATAAAATGAAAGAGAAATTCCTGGATGGCGCCAGGAAAAAGCAGTTGCCACTACAAAAAGCTAAACGTATTTTTGAGCTGTGTTATAAGTTTGCTGAATATGGTTTTAATAAATCTCATAGTGCAGCATATGCTCAGATATCTTATCAGACAGCTTTTCTTAAAACTCATTACCCGGAAGAATATATGGCTGCCCTGTTATCAAGTGTTCTGGATTCTTCTGACAAGGTTTCCCTGTATATTAAAGAATGTAAAAGGATGAAGATAGATGTTTATCCTCCTGATGTTAATGAATCGGGAATCAATTTTACAATAGGTTCTGGTAACGGCCAGGTATTAGAGGGCAGGAGGGGTATTAGATTTGGGTTAGGGGCAATAAAAAATGTGGGGGAAGGTGCCATAGAAAGCATTATTAAAAATAGATCTGAAAAACCATATAAAGATCTAATTGATTTTTGTGTCAGAGTTGATTTAAGGCAGGTAAATAAAAGAGTTATTGAGAGTTGTATAAAATGTGGTGCTATGGATAGTTTTGCAGAACGGTCAGAGTTACTGGCAGTATATGAAAAAACACTGGATTCTGCACAAACTATTGCTAAGGAAATAAGTAGCGGTCAAACTACTATTTTTGGGCTGGGGAATGGTCATGATTACCGTTCAGAACAAATAAAGGTGACTGGCTATCATGAGTTTTCCGAAAGAGAACTTCTGTTAATGGAAAAAGAAATGCTGGGCCTGTATGTAACAGGTCATCCCCTGAACCTTGTTCATGATAAACTGGCTAAAATGGATTTCAACTCCAGCAATATTACTGCAGAGATGAATGATAAGAGTATTTGTGTCATGGGATTATTAACAGAAGTAAGAAAGGTTATTTCTAAAAAGAAAAAGGAAATGATTATAAGCAGCATAGAAGATTCTAATGGCATAATTACTGTTTTGTTGTTTCAAAAAAAAAATTTTGAAGAACAGGCAGCTCTATTTCTTGAAGATAACATAGTATACATAAAAGGTAAGGTCCGTGTTAACCAGGGTGAAGTTTCTATAGTATGTGAAGAAATAAATTCACTGGAAGATGGGCTGAAAAACAGAAGACTGTATATTGATATTGAAAATATAGATGATATGTCTATTTTTAATGAAATAAAGAGAATAGCAGTCCACAATAAAGGTTCTTTACCTGTTCTTTTTAAAGAAGGGGATGTTACTGTCATAGCTAATAGAAAATTCTGGATAGCGGAAAATGATAACTCTATCGAGCTGATAAGAAATATAGTCGGTCCAGGCCACTGCTGGGTGATCTAATATTAATAGTTTGCTTATTCTATAGCTATATTCGGGTTGGCCGGTTTAGCAGTGGCAGTCAGGTTTTTCTGTTCAAGATCAGCATTATTTAAATTATGCTGGTGTGGCTTGATAGATTTGCAAAAAAAAAATATGGTTTTTGATTTATAGTATCTCTGTTTTCAGGGTTTTGCTTCAGAATTCCCCTGATAACAGGTTTAATAGAGTTCGTTAAGTTTTTAAACTCTGCGCTTCTAAGCCACAGTTTATGATTTGACCGACAAGTTTTTTCACGTGATTTTATTGTTTATTATGGTATTATTGACAATTTTATTTATAAAAAGCCATTATAAACAGGAGATAATTATGCTGAAAATCATTTCACTAAAAAAAGATAGTTTTAACAAGGAGAACTTCATCCTGGAATACGGACAAACTTCACTTGCAACGGACAGGTGCATAAATGTAATAAAACACTTCATCATAGAACCTGGACAAGATAGTTT
>JAAEMD010000576.1 GCA_024225875.1 bacterium | reverse complement strand
TTTGATAACTTCTTTTTCCCATCCTTTTTTGGACAGTTCATGAATTAAGGCTTCTTCAAATTCAGTTTCTGATATAAATGTCATTTATCTTTGTTCCTTTTCTTTAAATAAACATTTTTTCCAAACAGGCTTTTTTTATGTTTTTTAGTTTTTTTAGCTCTTTTTGATGAAGTGTAATTAGATTGTCTAGGTTTTGGAAATATTCGCCGATTTTTGATTGCTCTTTTATTTCAGGGACATATATATCCATATTGCCCAATTGCTTACTAGATATTTCTAAAAAAGTAGACCCTGAGGCGTATTTAAGTGCATATTTTTTTATTAAACTACCAGCTGAGTATATAAAATATGCCTCATACCCATTTTTTAAAACTAAAGATTGAAAGCCCTGGTTAGTCGCCCCATCTCTCTCTAAAATAGCCATATCACCAATCCCTGCACGACTTGTAAACAAAACTGTCTTATAAGCAGGTAAAATTTTTGCTGAACTTTTTTCTAGCCCAAGCGATGTTATTTTTTTTATACTTCCATTTGCGTACATTGCATTACCTATTTCAGTTGGTGAATACCAGTCTATGTCACCATCCCAATATTCTTTTATGTTTGTGCCAGGAGTCCCTCCACCAGTAATGTCAGCGATATCTCTAAGCTTTGATAGATTCCAAGTTCCAGTAAATCCCTTAAAACGAATCTCGGGTACATCGGCTCCTTTTTGAGGAAACATTTTTTCGAGCATAGCTTTTTTTATAGTCACCAGCTTGTCATACTTCTGTTGATGCAGTGTGATTAGCTTGTCGAGTTTTTGGAAATATGTACCGATTTTGGATTGCTCTTTAGGGCTAGGGTGAATTAATTCAATTTCTTTTAAGTCATTATTACGCAAATGCACTACCGATTTACCTTGTGCTCTTTTCGTTAAGTCTTTATGTGGAATTCCATTTGATATATTTAAAGCTAAAAAGATAGGATCTATTGTTTTATTAGGATATACAATATTCAGATCTCCACCGAGTAAAACGCCTTTTTTTAATATTGTTGATGCTCTTGCAATATCTTCAGCAGATTCACCTGATGAGGGAACGATAACTTCTCTTCCATTACTATAAATAGAACCTTGCTTGGCTGATACATATGTATTAACGTTATCAATAATTACCTGATAGTCTGTGTACAATCTGCCGTACAAAACTATTGGAGTCCCAGATTCAACTAAATCACCTTTAGAGTACCCTTGCCCTTTTGAGAAATCAGCAACTTCATCCAATTTATTCTCTTGCCAATTATCATCAAATCTCTTAAACCTTATCTCCGGTACATTTATTCTCTCAGCCATTATTTTCATCCATCAACAAAGACTTAAACTCATTAAGCCCCTTCATATCAAATTCGTTACCAGTAAGCTCATCAATCATAGTGGCTAGTTTGCTTTCAGTCTCTTTTATTTCCTCTGCAATATGGTCATAGGTAGTAGCATATTTTTCTGCAAGTGCCTGCACCTTAGATGATAATGTATTAATTATCGCTACAGGTAGATTATGCAACGAACTAACAAGCGGAGTAATCCATTTAAGTTCTAATAATTCATGTACCTTCCCATCGGTAAGTTTTTCGATAGTTGCCTTAGTTTGCATGTGCAGCTCTGTGGCTTCTTCTTTTACCTGTTTTTTGAGTCCTTTTTCTTCTGTAATTAATTCATCAACTTTGATAATTTTAGTTTCATATGAATCTTCTTCATAAGTGCCGTTTTTCTTAGCATCTGCTTTAAGCTGTTTTGCTTCCTTTGTTACTTCTTTATTTATAAAGCCGTCTTTATCTTCTTTTACTGTATCAGCTTCTTTTTCTTCTTCGCTTAATGAATCCAGTCTTTCTTCATATTCTGAGTTAATTTCCAGAAGACGGGTCTCTTTTTGCTTTAAATTTTTCAACTCATCTTTTAAGTAAGTTTCCTGCACCAGTTCAAACGGCAGAATTCGACCTTTCCAGCCATCCTGTACTTCATGGTCTTTGCCGTCTTTCTTTTTAATTACCAGATTAGGGTCAACTTTTTTTGTTGCCTCAAAACCTTCGGTTTGTATGATTTCCAAATCTATAGAAACTTTTATCCAATCATCATCCAATAGCTGATAAGCCTCATATTTATCTATTAAAGGAATAGTCTTTAAACGAGTAAATATATCTTCACTCAGTACGTTTTCTTCTTTTTTTATGTTTACAGACTGCATATTGGTTAAGAGCTCTTTTTTAAGTAAAATATCAAAATCAGAAAACGACTTAGAAAAAGCATCTATGAAGTTTTTAACATTGATATGTTCTGTGATGGAGCTTTTTATGTTTTCCACTTTAAGTTCTGCATAATCACTTGATGTCCTGGTAAACAATGTTTCTCGTAAATCAGGAAATGCCTGCCAATATTTATCAAGTTCATTTATTTCTTTTTCAGGAATCCCCCCAAACATGGAAGAATAAATATCCCAGCTCTCAGCATTATCTGATGAATCAACATAACGTGGGATGTTCAAGTTATACTCATTTTCACGAATATCAGCTCTTTGTACTACTTTTGAATACTTTGGATTAAGCTCTCTTTTAATGACTATATCTGTTATACGCTTAATGTCGCAGGCTCTGAGCTTATTGTTTTTACCGACCTTAATAAAACCTTTAGATGCATCAACTATTAATACATCTGTATTCTCACGCTTCTGTCTTAGTACCAAAATGATAGTTGGTATACCTGTACCAAAAAATATGTTTGCAGGAAGACCAATAATTGCATCTATATGATTACCTTCGATTAACTTTTTACGAATTTCTCCTTCTTCTCCACCACGGAACAACACCCCATGAGGCAAAACAATCGTCATAATACCATCTGGTTTAATGTGGTATAAGTCATGCAGTAAAAAGGCATAGTCTGCTTTTGTTTTTGGAGCAAGACCAAACCGCGCATAACGGGGGTCAGACTCCTTATTGCTCGAATCCCATTTTTGCGAATATGGTGGATTAGATACTACAGCATCAACATACAAAGGGTCATAAGTATTGGATTTATCGTTCTCATCAAAATAAGGCCAGTCATCTTCTAATGTATCACCATTACGAGTAACAATATTGCCTGGCAAAATCCCTCTCATCACCAGGTTCATACGAGTAAGGTTGTAAGTGTTTTTCTTTAATTCTTGAGCATAATATTTAATATTATTTTTATCATTAATATGCTTAGCAACACATTGACCGATATTAATCAGCAAAGAACCTGAACCACTTGTCGGGTCATAAATTTGAATTTCCTTTTTATCTTTTAGATGATTGGCAATAATTTCTGACATTAATAAAGAAACTTCATGTGGAGTATAGAACTCACCTGCTTTTTTCCCTGCATTTGCAGCAAACATGCTAATCAAATACTCATAAATAAAACCCAGCACATCATAATCTTGTTTGTCATCCATCGGAATATCTTTTATTAATTGAATTAACTCGCTGATTGCTTTAGTTTGCTTACCAGCAGTGTCACCTAGTTTGCTAAGTCCTGTTTGCAAAGTATCCAAAATCCCATCGAATAGTTTTTTGTGTGCAGGACTGATTAATCTGCTAAAAGCAGACAGCGCATCTCTAACATTTGCAACATCAAAGTCTTTGCCTTTTTTAATCCAGGTTGAAAATAAATTGTCATAAGCTATAAAATAACCGATATTACTTTTGATGTGTTCTACTGTTTCTGCATCATCTTCTGAAAGTGCCTTTATATCTTCATCGGAAAAATCTTCATTGTTAGCGAATTGTAGTTGCTTGTCAGACAGGTACTGATAAAAGATGAATCCTAAAATATAATCTTTGTATTCATTTGCTTCAATTTTAGAACGCATTTGGTTGGCTGATTCCCAAATTTTTGCTGCTAATTGCTGTTTGTTCACAGGCAGATATTCCTTAGCTCAAATTTATTATCAAAACATTAACTATTTTATACTTATAGCTATAAATATTAAATGACAATTTTCACATAACATCAGGCTGAGCCGTTGGAGCTGACTTGTTTTGTTTACACGAGTTTCGCACTTAAGGCCTGGCTGACTCCATACGCACATTATGCTAAATGGCACCTTTGATAACATTCCATTTGAGCTGATAAAGAGAAAGGTCTGGTTGATATCGTAAATTAGATTGTTTGATCCAGGCAGGTAAAGTAAGCCCAATATGATTTCTCTGTGTTCGACCGATCCTTTCGTTTCAGTTTTTAAACTTTTACAGGTTTTTAACTAAACCTTTTTTTTAACAATCCAATTTTACAGAAAGAATGATACACAACCCCGCTTGCTGAACCTGTAGAAATCTGGCAAGCTTCAATATCTCACAAAAATGATCATTTTTTGTTTTATAGCTGGCACAAATTGAACTGTCCGTTGAACACTAAGGTGTTTTTTTGACGTCGTACAATGCTTTTAAATATTGACGTATCAAATTTATTTTCCAGCGACTTTTTTGACTCTTCAAGAGTTTGCAGGGGGGGGGCTGATTATGCTGGAATAAATTTTCATCATAATATTTTAAATAAAAAGGGGCTTCATATGAATGAAATTATATCTCCACAATTTAACAACTATCCTCCTCAGAACTTTATGAAAAATTACAGGGAAAAAGAAAAGTTTGTTCACCTTACTATGGATGGATTTAGATTGCTGTATTATATACAAACGCTATTTTATGAAGATATAATATGTTCTTATCAAAAAGGCATTGCAGGGGTGATAATAAAAAAATCTGATCACACACTGGATTTAGTTAACACAAATTAAAGGCCAACTAAAAAAATCTTATTTGATCTAAAACGTATGAGTTAGTTTATCCAGGTTTCAAAGGAGTATGACATGCTAAATATAAAAGATATCAAAAAAGAATTTCCTATTCTT
The DNA here is from genome assembly GCA_024225875.1 of bacterium. Taxonomy (GTDB): domain Bacteria; phylum Margulisbacteria; class Marinamargulisbacteria; order JAAEMD01; family JAAEMD01; genus JAAEMD01. Next base: position 8,549 of record JAAEMD010000576.1, on the reverse strand, counting down.
AATAAAAATTTTAACAATCTTCCATTAATTTATCTTGACAATGCTGCAACTACACAAAAACCTAATGCTGTTATTAATTCAATTTGCGATTATTATCAGAATCAAAATGCGAATGTTGGAAGAAGTGTATATTCTTTGAGCATTCTTACTAACAGGGTATTTGAAGGTGCGCGACAGACTATTCAACAATTTATTAATGCTGCTAGTCCAGAAGAAATTGTTTATACAAAAGGAGTTACTGATTCTATCAATCTAATTGCAGAAACATTTGGAAAAACAGAATTAAGTAAAGGAGATGAAATTATTATTTCTGAGTTAGAGCACCATTCTAATATTTGCCCCTGGCAGAAACTTTGTGCAGAAAATGGTTTTAAGTTGAAAATTGCACCTGTTGATGAATCTGGGGATTTAAACTTAAATGCGTTCAGGAGCTTATTGAATAAAAATACTAAAATTGTTGCCATTACACACGTTTCAAATGTAACAGGAACTGTATTACCATTAAAAACAATTATAAAAGAAGCTCATTCTGCTGGTGCTAAAGTGTTAGTAGATGGAGCGCAGGGTGCTGCTCATAATAAAGTAGATGTACAGGAATTAAACTGTGATTTTTATTGTATTTCTGGACACAAAATGTACGGCCCAATGGGCATTGGTGTTTTATATGGTAAAAAAGAATTACTATACAAATTAAATCCTTATCAACATGGTGGAGGTATAGTGCTGGATGTTTCTTACGATGAAGTAAAAAAATATAAAAATGTACCCCACATTTTTGAAGCAGGAACGCCTGATGTTGCTGGTGTAATTGGATTAGAAGCATCAGCGAAATTCTTAATGCAGTTAGGTTTAGAAAATGTTTACCGGCATGAAAAAAAATTGACACAATATGCTAATAAACAATTATCTCGCATTAATGGAATAAAATTTTTTGGAAACCCTCAGGAGCAAAGCAGTATTATTAGTTTTCTAATTGAAAATATACATCCCTATGATGTTGGTAATCATCTTAATAAGTTTGGAGTATGTGTTAGAACAGGTGTCCATTGCGCAATCCCCTATATAGATAAACTTGGAATAGTTGGAACTGTTAGATTGTCATTTGGTATATATAATGATGAATCTGATGTTGATAAAATGTGTGATGCATTAATGTCTGTAAAAAAAGGAGAATGGACTAAGAACCGGGCAAAAGAAAGGATGTAATAATAAATGAATTTTAATAAAAAGGAGTACAAATTATCGCAGGAAAAGAGTTGGGATTCATTATCTGAATATTGGATTAAGTGGGACAATTTGTTTGAAACCTGTATATATGAGGTAACAGAATGGATACTCAAGTCAATATGTTTCAAACCAGATATAACTGTATTGGATGTTGCAACAGGAATGGGGCGTCCTGCATTGAGTATTGCTGAAAAAATTTCACCTTCCGGGCAGGTTACTGGTGTAGACATTTCAAGAAATATGATTGAGGCTGCAAAAATAAAATGTATGGGTCTTCAGAATATTGAATTAATTCAGGCAGATGCTGAAGAATTTTTTTTTACTAATACAAAGTTTGATTATATTGTCAGCAGATTTGGCTTGTCTTTTTTGCCCAATATTCATAACACCTTATCAAATTTTGCTCAAATGCTGAAACCTGCAGGTTGTTTTTGTGCGACATTATGGCATTCAGCTACAGAATCTCCTTTTATCAGCCTGGCATTTGATGTTACTAATAACATATTAAAACTTCCGCCTCCACCACCAGTCTCACCCAATCCTTTTTCATTATCAGATCCCATTTTTCTAAAGCAGTTAGCTAAAGAATCAGGTTTTAATTATACAGAGGTTATTGACCTTTCTATAAATTCAAAAATAGAAACACTGGAGTTATTTATGAATTATTCGTGGGATATACTTCCACCATTTCTAAAGAAAGAAGTGAGTAAAGTGTCCAGTAAATCGGATGTATTAAAACATCTTGAAAAGAAATTATCAGCTTTTCGCCAATCAGATAATTCCCTTAGTATAGAGTCAAAAGTTATTTGTATTCGATGTTCTTTATAGCATAAAAAATTTTGTATAATGATCAATCAAACTGGGCTTCAAGTATAATGAGAAGATCACAGGTGTGATTCAATGTTTGAATTTTTACTTGTTTGGCCTGAAACTGAAAAAAGGCCTTCAATTTGATCAAATTGTTCAGATAAGAGATCCGAAACAGCGCAAAAAATATCCTGGAAAATTGAATTGTTTTTTAAATAGCTGAGTGCAGTGTACAGGCATACATTAACGACGTCATTTGAAAACTTTAGTGGCGGACATCTTATTTTTGAACAGCTATAGTGCTACAACAGGAAATATAGAATATAATAAGCCCATGCTCTACTCAAATATAATATTTACAGTTAATATCGTTTCACCTGTTTTTATTATGATTTTATCTGGATTTATGCTTAAAAAAGCAGGTCTAATAAACGACAACTTCTCTTCTACAGGATCAAAATTAGTTTTTAATGTCTGTCTACCGGTTTTATTATTTATGAAAATGTTGAATGTTGATATAAAAAATATTATCAATATTAAACAAATACTATTCTGTGCTGCTGGAACTGTTTTATTTTTTATATTTATCTGGATTATCGCAACGGCTCTAATAAAAGACAGCCGTGATCAGGGAGTTTTTATCCAGGGATCATTCAGAGGCAACTACGCTATTATAGGTATTCCTTTAGTTGTAAATACTTTCGGGGATGCCGGTTTAGTCAATGCCGTTATCCTATTAAGCTTAGTTATCCCTCTTAACAATATACTCGCTGTTCTAGCCTTAACTTTACCATCAGGAAAAGAACAGCGAATTTCTATGTTCAGGTTAGCAAAAAACATAATAAAAAACCCCTTAATTATTGCGATAATCATATCTATACTGTCTTCTTATCTACAAATAACAGTCGCTCCTGTTATACTAAAAACAGGGAATTATCTAGCACAAATCACTATCCCATTAGCTTTGATTTCTATTGGTGGAACACTTCACTTTGACACTATCTGCAAAGGACTTAAAACAACTTTGTCCAGTGCTTTAATAAAGCTAATTATAATGCCTCTGATATTAACTTTCCTGGCCTGCTTAATGGGGTTTAGAAAAACAGATCTTGCATCAATATACTTCCTGTTTTCAGCACCAACCGCTATTGCCAGCTTTGTCATGGCAGATGCTATGGGCAGCAATAGTCAGCTGGCAGGTACAATAGTAGTGGTTACTACTGCCCTGTCTGCTATAACTATATCAGCAGGGATTTTTATCCTGAATTATACAGGATACCTGTAAGGTACTAGATTTAATATACAAAAAAACAAACCAGGCCAGTATCAGTTATAGTAAAGGCTGAACTCCTGAATATAACGATCTATCAGTTCATCATAATTTGATATTTCATCATTAAAACTGTAGATCATTGGAGGGCAGTATAGTTTCAAAGCTGTAATCTGCCTTATTACATATATCCAGAAAACTTTATATTTTAAGGGGCTGAGATGTATGACATTAATATCATTGCTGGAAATATACCGAATAAGTTTAGCAATTCTATACTCCGGTATAACATTTAAACTCACAAAGTCATTACAAGCCTTATCTACTTCCAGCAGCCGCTTATGCACCTGTTCGGAAACCTTATTACCAGAACAGATAATATGTACCGTTACTTTACCAGAACATAAAGTTTTAATATATTCTACTATCCTGTTAAAACCACTGTCATATTCAGATATATAAAAAAGAATATTCATAGAATTAACAAACCAGTAACGTATATTTTTTTTAATATCGATACCTTTCCTGCCATCTTCTACTAAAAAAACCATCTCCTTCACAGCATTAAATGCTTCTTCTACAGAAATAGATTCCAAACAATCAATACGGCTGCATTTATACGGATAACAAACCAGCAAACATTTCTCCGGATGCCCAACCACCCTGTTTAATACCTTCCATGGCCCCCAGCGTAAAGGCTTTACAAACTTTGTCGGCGATATACATACTACCGGGGTTTTCAAGGCAGCTGCAATATGGGTCGGGCCAGTATCTGTTCCAACATAAACCACTGTTTTTTTTGCCAGTGCTTTTAACAAAGGCAGAGTGGTCTTATTACTTAGATTAATAATATTATCATCAGCTGCCATGCAAATATCCCTGATAAGCGCTTCTTCTCTTTTCCCGGACCCGGTAATAACAACTCGCATATTAGTTTCTGCATGTATCATACGTATTAACAATGCATATTTCTCCGGCAGCCAGGCACGGTTCCCTCCACCACTGGCAGGATGAATTCCTATAAGCTGCTCGCCAGACCAGCCATTATCTGCCAGAAGACGATCCAGCTTTAAATCATCTTCCGGATCAACAAATAAATCCATAGTATGGTCAATCACAAAAGGCTGATTATGCCTCTCTTTATATCGAACAAACAGGTCTATATTCTGCTCTACCTCATGTCTTATTATATTGCGGAAGTTCTGTTTAACAGCATGTGTTAATAATGGCGATAAAAAAACTTTATTACTATCACCTATTCTAACCGGGATTGCAGCCAGTGCTGTCAGTAAAGCATAATAACCATCAAGATAAGGCAGAATAACCATATCAAATTTAAAAGATTTCAAATATCCTGCATAACTCAAAAAACCTTTTAAACCATCAGCTTTTCCTTTATGCTTCCAGTCCAGGATAACATCTTCTACTGCCGGATGATTTTTCATCAACATTTCAGTATATTCTTGTTGAAGAGTATATATTTTAGCTTCTGGCAGAGATCTTTTAAGAGTATTTAACAAAGGTATTATGAGAACTACATCACCAATAGCATCCGGCCGAACTACTAATATTCTTAATTCAGACATTATTATTTTTTTTTAAACTGATCTAATGCCAGGCATCCTGGTAAATTTCTAAATATTCTGACAATTTTATATACCTGTGAAACTTCTGTTTAACATATACCGGTCTAATATACTGCTTAACTGTTCCCAGATAAAAACGGACAATCCAGACATACCAGAATGGTAAATTACCCTGAATAATATTTATATTCTTTTCTAAAACAATACGAATTATACTGGTTAAAGAAGAAAACCATCCTTTATTATGTAAAAACAGAGGCATAATGACCAGGCCTTCTTCCCGTAAAGCATTAATGGTCTCAGAAGAACGGGCAAATTCACTTTTATTCTGCACAATATAAAGTACTCGAAACGAGTTTAACAACAAATAATCATATCTGGTTTTATCATCAAATTTATCACAGATAGATATCTGATTAAGCAGTTCGGAAAAAACGTTAAACAAATAACGACCATCAAGGTACTCAAAACATTTATCAGGATTACATTTCTGTGATGAATTATGTGAGCAGAAATATTCTTTTCTGATGATCTTGAAAAAATCTGATGACGATCCCCACCTTGATGGTGGACTGGGCTTAATAGGAGAAAAGCAAATCATAGGCTTACCAAGAAAAGATGCTATATGGGTAGGTCCAGTATCCGGACCAATATAGTAATCTGCAAAGTTAATTAAAGAAATAAGTTCTTTTAATGTCGTTTTACCTGTTAAATTAACTACTGCCTCGTTTTTATAATCCATTAATCCCAGGCCTTCGTCAGGTTTTGGCCCGCATAAAATAACATTGAATTTTTTCCGCTGTTGAACTATTTTAATAAACTGAATTATCACATCTTCAGGTATCGGGAAATTTGAACCGCCTGTACCGGAAAATATAAGAATATTTTTTTTACTGGGGGACAGCATCTTAGCTGCAAAACTATTTATACTTTCATTTGCCTTTTTACTTGTAAAAATTCTCCTGATAATATCCTTTTTTTTAAGTCCAAGTGGTTTCAGAAGATCCATATTAAATGCAATTTGATGTCTAGTGTAGTCTTCCCAGTCCTGTTTTACTGTAACAGTATAGCACCACCTTAGAAGCAGATTTGAAGAATCTCCAATTCTAACAGGTATACCTGCTCTAAAACCCAGTAAGGCAAAGGATGGGTTATTCCATAACGATAAATATACATGATACTTTTCTTTTTTAATCTCTTTTAATATCTGTTTTGAATTTATAAATTCGCCTTTATCATTAAAATCAGCTATCAGCACTTTATCTACTAACGGATGGCCCTGTAAAAATTCGCCACCTGTTTTAGAAGTCAGATAATGCAGCTTTACATTATTTAAGTTCAAAGCCAGGCTTTCTAATACTGGTAATGAAAGAACTACGTCACCTAACTTATCTGCTCTTTGAATTAGTATCTTTCTTTCTTCATGCATAATACATAACATTATAATCTAAAAAACCTGTTTTTCCCTACCCTTTAAAAATATGGATTATTCATGTTATAACAGCCTGTTATATGGCAAAAAACAGCCTGGCTGTTTAATTATTAAATATTATTGACCGGAACATTCATCATGATCTTTTGTTCTATTTTTTTGTACTTACTGCCCTGGTAATCGATTTTAATAATCCTTTTACAACCCTCTTCAGAGAAGATATCTTCTTTATTTATATTAGCCGGATACAATATTTTAAACCTGAAAAAATGATCAGGACAAAAAGCACTTAACTTTTCAGACCATTCAATAAAAAATACAGCATCTTTTTTATCTAAATAGCCATGCATATCCAGGTTAAACAACTCATTTTCGTCATTGATACGATATAAATCAAAGTGATATATGGGCATTTCTGCTTTATAACAGTTCATAATTGTAAATGATGGAGATGAAACCATGTCCTCTGAACCCATAGCACCCACAACACTGGAAACCAGTGTTGTTTTGCCTGCACCAAGATCACCTTCAAGCAGGAACACATCTCCAGGCACAATACATTCTGCTACTATTGAAGCTAAACTACACATCTGTTTATAATTTCTGACTACTACTTCCATAAATTAATAACCAATAACTTTATTATACAAACTATCTATTGTCTCATTTAAAACAGGATGTATTAAATCAGGAGCAATTTCTTTCATAGGAATCAGAACAAACTCTCTGTCATGAAGCAGCGGATGAGGTATTATCAGGTCATCTTCACACAAAATCTGATCATCAAAAAAAAGTATATCCAGATCAATAGTCCTGGGATCATCCGTTCCTTTTGCAGTACGACCCAGCTGACATTCAATATTTTGAGTTATACTGAGCAGTTCTAATGGAGTAAGTATTGTTTTAATTTCCATCGCTCCATTGATAAAATACGGTTGAGGCAGCTTAGAAACAGCACTGGTTTTTATTAAAGTAGAAACCCTTAACACATCAATACAGTCATTATCCTCCAGTAGTGACAGCGCTTTATTTATATTTTGTTTTCTTCTCCCTACATTTGAACCCAAACCTAAATACGCTGTTTTCATAATCTATTTCTCACACCTTAAAATAGCGTCTGCCACCTTTAATGCCTTATTAACAGCACCAACATCATGTACCCTGACAAAAGAGGCCCCTTTTAAAACAGCTATTATATTTGAGCTGATCGTACCTTCTAATCTCTCCATAGTATCACTGCCTGTTAACCTGCCAATAAATGATTTTCTTGACGTGCCTGCCATAACTGGCTTTTTCAAACCCTTAAGATGATCTATATTGTTTAATACAGCAAGATTATCAGCAAGTGTTTTTCCAAACCCTATACCAGGATCAATAATAATATCTGAGATGCCTCTATCTTCAGCGATTTTAATATATGCAGCTAATTCCGAATAAATTTCTGACATAATATCCTTATATTGAGGTTTATCCTGCATTGTTGCAGGAGTACCCTGCATATGCATTAAAACAACAGGAACTTGATACTTTGATATAACGGAAGGCATTTTATCATCAAATTTAAAAGACGAAATATCATTAATCATATCAACACCTGACGAAAGCCCAAATTCCGCAACCTCTGACTTAACAGTATCCAGTGACAAAGGCGTAGAAAAGTATCTTTTATACCTTTTCAATATTTTATCTAAACGCCCTGTTTCCTCTTTTGCAGTAATGCCCTGTGAATCAGGCCTGGAAGATTCTGCACCGATATCAATAATATCAGCACCCTCTCGAATCAAACATTCAATACGTTTTAAAGCGCTGTCTATATCAGCATAACTGCCGCCATCTGAGAAAGAATCCGGTGTCATATTAATGATACCCATAATATATGTACGGCTAAAATCAAATATTTTATTACCTATTTTCATTTTCATATTTCAAAAATACCTGCTTAAGTTTACTGGTATCCATCATCTGATGGATCCTCTACAAAAAACACTATATACTTATTTTTAAGCTCTAAATATGCCAAAAACATAATTACTGTCCGGCAAAGATATTTAATCTGCCAGGTTATAATATTGTAAGCTCTATACAAATTAGGAGTCAAATTATCAGAGCTTAATTACATTGATTATACTTATAAAGTATTGTTAAAATATTAAATAATCAATCACAATATTTAGATTGTGCCTTATTTAAACTATAAGAAAAACCAGGCCGAGGTGGTGGAATTGGT
>JAAEMD010000575.1 GCA_024225875.1 bacterium | reverse complement strand
GAATTTCCAAAAACAGAATAAATGACTTCGGGATTCTTGAAAGCAAAGTAAGCCCTTTGATACTTTCCTCCAAAATATTCATAGCTTTTTCAAGCTCATTGGTAAGTTCTTCATGGGACTGAGGTTTAAAAATTGAATCGGACATGTTTCCTCCTTTTCTATCCTATCTCAATAGCCAAATCACACGACCGTCGTAAGAGAACTTCGTTTGTGAGTTTCCCCCACTTAGATGAGATTGGGTCTGGCTATGGTAGCATATAGTATTCTTATATAAAACATCAGAAAAAAGGCCCTTATTTATTTCTACTTTGGTAAATTAATTGGGTGTGGCTCTTTTGTGACAGCAAAACTGTAGGGAAGAAGGATAAGAAAAGGAAAAATGCTGTGCTGTCTGCATACAGCGGGCATTCCGCATTTTCCCTTTCTTATCCCTTTTCCCTGTAGTTTCTGCCATAAAAGAGCCACACCCAAATTAATTGGCATGATTTTTGCGTGCAAGAATCGGGAATGCCGATATACCTAAAATCTGTCAGCTGATCAACTGTTATAGCTACTTCATAGCTAAATCAAATAATATCAGGATGTTAAATATTTAAGAAAACAGAGGTTTTTTATATTTCTTAAAAGTTACCCCTGAAATAGCCGTTTAATCGCTGAAAACGGCCAAAATATCATCGCTTTTAACAATATTACGGACGGTTAGCGTGGTCCGATGTTTCAACTTCTCCGTCCTGATACCTTTTTTCACTAATTTCCGCTAATTTTCTCTCAACTGCCGGGTCTGGTTTGTCAAGAGTATCACAAAGCAGTTCCACTTTTTCTCTCAGCGGTAATCCTAAGACTGTATTTTTAAGCTCTGCTGCTAACATTTCCTTACATCCTGAATTGGTTAAACTGATGCGAGGTTTTGGAAGAAACCTTGCATACCTGACTCCG
>JAAEMD010000574.1 GCA_024225875.1 bacterium | reverse complement strand
CAGATTTTCCCTGAAATATTTAAATTGTTCTTTTTGATGTACCTTAAATATTCGATAGAAGTTTTTGATTTAAATGATCCGGTAATATTCGATATCGTAGGGATAGGGCTTGCCCCTGTCCTTTTTCGAATGATCAGAATACCATGAATATGGTTGATAATAAATTTGTCGAAATCCACATTTTGAAATTGATTGGGAATATTGTTCCATTGATTGTTTATAATTTTTACTAATGTGGTTAACGGTGTTTGTCAAGCTACTTGTCGCTTTTTTTGTTTAAATATTATGATTTTTTAAGCCGCTTTATCACAACTTATTTCCTTCTTTTTTTTACTTCTTCCTGGGTTTAAATATACTTCTTCTATAAATTCCCAGTTTCTGGTTTTTCCTGACCATCTATCAGGGTTTTTATCAATTGCTTCTTCATAGACTTTCTTTCTTTTCTCAAGTATTTCCAGATCAATGCCACAATGTCTTTGTGCTGGAGAAACATATCTTATACCGCTATGCTTATGTTCTTCATTATACCAGCGAACAAATTTAAGAACCCAATTTCTTGAGCTTTCTATACTTTTGAAGGGCTTTGCTGGATATCCTGGCTTATATTTAAGTGTTTTAAACAATGCCTCAGAATAAGGGTTATCGTTACTTACTGAAGGTCTGCTAAATGATGATGCAATACCAAGTTTTTGAAGTGTCGCAAGCATTGTTGCACCTTTCATGGGAGAACCGTTATCAGAGTGGAGTACAAGGCCTTTTCCTGATATTTTTTCAGATAAGTATGCTTTTCTTGCTACTATTGATGCCAGTTTATCTGACTGTTTCTCATAAACTTCCCAGCCAACAATCTTTCTGCTGAAGATATCCATAATCATATACAGGTAATAAAAATGTCCTTTTACAGATGTTGGTAAATACGTAATATCCCAGGTCCATACCTGATTAGGACTTTTTGCAACATAAGGTTCTGGTCTTTTTATCATGGCTGGTTTTGCCTTACCTCTATGCTTAAGCTGACCCGTCTCTTTTAATACTCTATAAAAACTTGATTCTGAAGCAATATAACAACCTTTATCTGCAAGTGACGGTACAATCTGGCTCGGAGGCAGACTTTTATATTCCGATGAGTTACAAGTCTTCAAAATCATAGTACGCTCTTCATCACTAAGCTTATTAGAGGGATTTCGTTTACTGTATCTACGTCTGTCATCTGTTATATCCTTTTGTTTTCCCCAGCGCTGAGCTGTACGTATATTTATCTCAAGGATTTTACATGCTTTTTCTTTCCGAGCACCAGCCATACATGCCTCATTTAAAAGTTCCAAAGTTGTTTTTCTTTCCTCAAGACTTATCATTCGTCCTCTGGGTCCCCCCAAATTGCATCGACTTTTTTTTTCAACACCAACAAAGCTGCTGTTTCTGCTAAAGCTTTATCTTTACGGTTTAGTTCTTTTTTTAATCTTTTTGTTTCCTGCTCTAGCTTACGTTCATTTTTTCTGTTTTTGCTTATATTCTTTGTTTTAGAGTTATCATCACACCCTGCAATGCAGTCTTTTCTCCACTGCTCTATCTCTTCAGGATAGGTGCCGTTTTTTCTGCAATATTCATTCTTTTCTGCTTCGCTCATAGAAGCGGTTAAAATAACAATGTTAAATTTATCTTCTGGCTTTAATTTTTTCTTAGACAAAGCACTTCCTTTATTCTGACAATATAGGTTTTTCCAGTTTCTTAAAGTGGATATAGGAACACCCGCTTCTACTGATAATGCTCTAACAGATATGTCAGAGTTTGTCAGAAATTTCTGGACCATAGCTTCCCTAAATTCATTTGTGTAGCTTGCATATCTTGCCATTTTATAGTCACCATCTGCACCCCTGCTTATTGTTTAAATTATTTTTCAAATCACACGACAACTATCCTGACATAGGGGGGTTTAGAGGTTAACAAACCAGTTTGTTAAACTTTTCAAAAGTTTTGTTTTTCTGGTTTTAAATTAAGATTTGTTAAGTTGTTTCGTTTAAATATAACCGTAAATTCGACAATAGCAGTTGACTCTT
>JAAEMD010000573.1 GCA_024225875.1 bacterium | reverse complement strand
TGGGAGTTGTTTTAGCATAAGTTTTTTTCTTTTTTCTTTTTCTCCAGCCCTTTTTTTGAGGCTTTTTCTTTTTCGCTGTTTTTTTGTAGCTGTGTTTTTTGGGAAAGGTTTTTGCTTTTAACTCTGGTGCGGTTACTGCTCTTTTATCTGTAACAGTTACTTTTCGTGCCATAAATGGATAATTGTTTTTTACTCTTTCTTTTTTCCATCTCAAGAAACGGGTTATTAGTACAGCTGCTTCAGCTCGGGTTATTTTTTTTACAGGTTCCAGGTTATTATTCTCATTTCCACCATACCCGAATTCTGAAATATATAAATCAAGAAACCTGCGTGAGTACAGAGGAATATCTGACTTATCATTATAAATGCTCAAGTCAGCATTGATTCTGGTATCAGCGCCAAGGTAATACAGGGCTTTGCCTAAAAGTGTAATAAAGTCATATCTGGTTATTTCACTATCAGGTTTGAAGTGGCTTTTGCCAGGTGAATCTGGTTTTGGAATTAGCCCCATATCAACAGCTTCGTTAATAACACTGTTATTTTTAATATCAATGAAATTAATGTTTGCTGCCTGGGATTTTAAAACTGGTTTTAACATATTAATCGCTTTTATATGACTGATAGATTCTGAATTTGAGCTGCCAGATACCTTAAGTTTAATAATGTAGTCACTGCTTTTAATTTTTTCTCCTGAATTATCCAGGCCATTCCATTTGATATTGTCTATACCGGCAGCCTGATGTTTTTTAGAAATTAGATCTCTGACTTTTCTGCCGTTCTTATCTTCAATATAAAGATCAACAATGCACTTGTTCTCCGGGGCAGTGAAGATTGAATATTCAATATCTGCCTGGCTGTTTTTTAAAATAGAATGCAGCTTTGTTGCCATAGTAACAAGGTGAAGCGCATCAAGTTTTGTTAATGGTGACTCTGGTTTGAAAACCTGATGTTTAGTAACTGTTTTTTTCTTAGTGGTTCCGACTTTAAGAGAGGATTTTTTTGTAATAAGGTATCCTTTAATCAGACCAGGTCTTGAAATTTTTAATATATCATTTCTTGCCCAGTGTTTTGCTATATCTGTATACCGGGGCTCATCATATTTATATACGCTGATTAAAGCTGGTGCTTTTATTGATGATGATAAAGTTTCTGTTTTTCCCTGTAAAATGTTTAGTTTTCTGGATAAGCCTAAATGCGTGATAAGTTCTTTTCCTGTTGTGATTTCAGATCTTATTAACCAGTCATTATTTATGTTGAAATTTATACCGGCACCATACTTTAGTGATGGATATGTGAAAGAGGGATAAATATCGCCGCCTCCTCCTAATGTGAGGAAAAAATCAAAGCTGCTGAATTTGAAAATACTTAAAGAAGCAGTCAGTCCGTAAACATCTATAAAATCTGTTTTTGATAAATCCTGAATTCTGGATAGATATTCTTTAGGGAAGGTACGTCCTATATTTCCTCTTATTAAAATATTAGATCCAAAGTATTCGGTAACAGAAAGTCCGAGTTCTGCTGCGGTTTTCAGATTTCTGGTTTTATCAAACTTATGTAAACCGGAATAAATAGATAATCCGTGTCTTTGAGTCTGGGATAATAGATCACCTGGACATACAGTTTGACATACAAGAAATATTAATAAAATAAATGTATGCCTGAAATATATTATCATTAGGGTTTGCCTCCATTTATCATTTTAGCTGAAAGGAAAAGATATCTGTTTTCCACGGTCAGGATTATATATATAGCAGGTGCTTCGTCCTGATCCGTTTACTATTATATAGCCCCTGGAAACCATATCTATAAATTCTAGATGAGCGGTTTTATGTGAAACTCCAAATAGTTCACGATAGGTTTTATTTCTTATGGACTTGTTCTTAATAAGATATTCAAGAGCCTTTTTCTGCCTGTGATTGATATCATGTAAATCATTTATATTTTCTGATATGACTTTATCTTCTTTTGACTCTTCCTGGCCTGAACTATCATTGCCAGGAGAAGTATCCTTATTGAGGAGTTTAGTTTTTTTAATAGTTTCGTTTCTGGTTTCATTAATCTTTTTTGTATTGTTAACTGCAATATCAGGCTCTAAAGATTTATTGTCAGTTGTAAAAGGCGCAGTGACGGATTGTTTGTTTTCTACGGACTGTTTATTTTCTAATGTATAGCATTTTTTTTCATAAAAATAAGGTTTTGAATCACCTTCAGGTATAGTGATACATATAATATTTTTTTCATTTCTTGACACAATATCTATTTGAGCATTTATATCTGGAGTACAGCTGTTTTTGCATATGTTTTCTATTGATTTTCTATCAAGATCTGTTCCGATTAAATGACAGTTGATTGTATCTATACCTATAAATATTTTGCCGCCTCTCGTATTTGCCAGTGCTGTTACAGCAGGTCCGAGGTCATCCTCATGATAAACCCTGGATATGAACTTCAGAGAAGGGCTCTCTTCTTTTTCTATATAGTTTAATATTTCAGACCATTTCATATGACAAAGTACTTTCTATAAGTTGTTGTTTATTATTTAACAATAATACTAATTATAGATTATAGTTTTTTTTAATGCCACTGGAATCAATGTGTATGGCTATATTACTTAAATACTCATTTTCCAGGAGGCAAGTTTTTTTACTGCTGGACTCGATTTTCACTGAACCTTCAAATTTCATGTTGTTACCAAAAGTTATGTCTCCTTTAATAGTTAAGTCTTTTACTTTTTTTAATGACGGAATATATGTGAATCTTTTTGTATATTTATCAATTTTATCAAAATGGTTACTCAGTTTTATTTCAGGGTAAACACAACTTAATGCTTCCGGGTTGAATTGAAAATTGCCAGAATGGTCTTTTTCTATATAATCAGACTGCAGTATCAATAAATCACTTGTTTTTTTTACCGGTAGAAAGCGGTTTCGGTCAACTATTATGGATGATGATTTCGGAAATACTGAAACAGCTGCGCCCATGGCTTGTTCCAGCTGTATAACTTCATGTGTCCCAACTGTTTTATTATTTATAATTAAGGGCAGATCTAAATACCCTTTTTCAAAATACTGCTTTAGTGTTTTAAGGTTTATCCAGATATTGTTAGTATTAAAAACCTTAAATAATTTTATATCTTCAAACTCTTTTATGTGCTCATTTTCTACCTGGGCTCTTTCCAGAAGTTCAAGATGCTCGTTTATTCTTATAATAGTGCCGCCTTTTACATCCTGCCTGGTTTTTACTGCTGTTTCCATTAAAAAATCAATTTTATTTTCTATCATATAGCCGAATATTTTTGTATTTAAAGTAGCGCCCAGGTTATCTGAATTAGATATAAAGGCATGGGTATATCCTTTTTCCAGCAGGCTTTCTAACAGGCCGCTTGTGTATAAAGACAGGTATATATCTCCATGTCCGGGCGGATTCCATTCTTTAGATTTATCTTCCGGATAAGAAAGGGGCAGCCCTGTTTTTTTATTGATTTTTGGGAACTCATTCTGGATTAACTCAAGGTAATCTATCTTGTTTTTTAATATTCTGGCTGTTTCCAGTTTTGTATTATTACTATTCATCAAAACCATGGGGATCTCAGTTTTATACTTTTTTCTAAGCTCTTTAAGCTGGATTGTCACTATATCAAGAAAGGTCAAGTCATTATATACAGGTATAGCCGACTTTGGTCCTGAACAGCCCATAGTAGTTCCTAAACCGCCGTTAAGCTTTATAATACATACTTTTTCTAAACTGTTTATTCCTGTTAATGTATGATTTTCAGTCAGTTTATCTATTTCTATGGAGTCCGTGTCTTTTAATGGTCCAATTTTACTCCACGGGATCTTACCTGTTTCTCCTGTAATATATTTAAGATACATTGATATAAATGCAATTTTTGCTTCATTATTATTGTTTCGCAGTGATATTTTTTTTAGATATTCCGGTAGATGATTTTTTACTTTTGTCTCAATAGAGATATCCTTTATTTTAAGTGCCTGGCTTATCTGGTGCTGGAGTGCTTGAATAATTTTTTCCTCGGGTTTTTTAAAACAGGTTAATAGATTTTTTATTAAATCGTTATTGATCATAGATATCTTCCTTTTTATGTAAATTTATAAATATGCAGTATTATGTTGCATAATAACAAATTTTAAAAGGAAGTTTGTCAGCCTGCTTGAAGTATCATATACATGTGTATCAAATATTTACTATTATTTTGTATTAAAAATAGTTGAATGATAAACGTTGTATATAGTATAATTTTATACCTTATAATTTTTCAAGTTAAAATAATCTATTAAAAAATCAAAACTTTTTTGAAATAAAGCGGAGGGGGATTTTTTTTTAAATGAAATGTTTTGGAGGTAAAAATGGGAGCTAATACTATGACGAATTTAAGTTTGAAGGAAGCAGGGATCAAAGAGTATGAAGCTGTTTTCAGAAATCCTGAGTATGAAGAATTATTTAAACATGAGACAGATAGTTCTTTGTCTGGTGTTGAAAAAGGAGTATTAACTGAACTGGGTGCTGTTACTGTTGATACAGGTCGGTTTACCGGACGTTCGCCTCAAGATAAGTATATTGTTGAAGAAGATGAGTCCAAAGATAATGTCTGGTGGGCAGAAGAAGGTTCAGACAATAAGCCGATTTCCGAAGATACCTGGGCTGCTTTGAAAAATATAGCAGTAGTACAGCTGACAGGTAAAAAGTTATATGTGATGGATGGTTTTTGTGGTGCTGACAAAGATAATCGATTATCGATAAGGTTAGTCACTGAAGTGGCCTGGGCAGCTCATTTTTTTAAGAATATGTTTATACGGCCAACAGAAGAAGAGTTAGCTGTTTTTAAGCCTGACTGGACAATTCTGAGTGCCAGCAAGGCGATCTGTACAGAATATAAGAAATATAATCTTCGTTCAGAGGTGTTTGTAGCTTTTAATATCAAGGAAAGAATGACGGTTATTGGTGGGACCTGGTATGGTGGAGAGATTAAAAAAGGTATTTTTTCAATTATGAATTATTTTTTACCTTTAAAAGGCACAGGTTCTTTTCACTGCTCTGCTAATCAGGGTAAAAATGGTGATACGGCCTTGTTTTTCGGCTTGTCAGGAACTGGTAAAACAACATTATCAACAGACCCTAAAAGGCAACTGATTGGGGATGATGAGCATGGCTGGGATGATAACGGCATTTTTAACCTGGAGGGTGGTTGTTATGCCAAGGTAATAGATTTATCCAGGGAAAAAGAACCTGATATTTATAATGCAATAAAACGTGATGCATTATTAGAAAATGTGGTTGTTGATGATAATGGCATAGTAGATTTTTCCTCTAATTTAAAAACTGAAAATACAAGAGTATCATACCCTGTTTACCATATTGGTAATATTGTAAAACCTGTTTCTGCTGGAACCCATCCAGGTAAAATAATTTTTCTTACCTGCGATTCTTATGGTGTTTTGCCTCCAGTAACAAAGTTGACCAGAGAGCAGGCTATGTATCAGTATTTAACAGGTTATACTGCTAAGGTGGCAGGAACAGAGCTGGGGGTTACAGAGCCGATTGCTACTTTCTCAGCCTGTTTTGGACATCCTTTTCTGTTACTGAATCCAACAAAATATGCTGAAATTTTAGGTGATAAAATGGATAAACATAACTCACAGGCCTATTTAGTTAATACTGGATGGACAGGTGGCGTTTATGGTGAAGGATCCCGTATAGATCTTAGGTATACAAGAGCTATTATTGATGCAATTTTAGATGGTTCTGTTGATAAAGCTGAAACAGAGGTTCTTTCTGTGTTTAATTTCCATATTCCTAAAAAAATAGATGGTATTGATCAGACAATACTGAATCCCAAAAATACATGGAAAGATAAAAATAAATACGATACTCTTAGAAATAAACTTGCGGCCAGCTTTATAGAGAATTTTAAAAAGTTTACAAATACGGAAGAGGGCAGGCGTCTGGAAAAACTGGCAGGTCCAGAACTATAGTCTTGAGCTGAGATTCTGTAGTTCCTGTTTAATTTTAATACTGGTTTATTGAAAAAATATTTTATATTTTATCGCTATAGAAACAGCGATGATATTGATCTTTTTTCATAAATACGTTTGATAGTTTCACCCAGAAGCGGTGCCATAGATAGTATTTTTAGACCATTGAACCTTTTCTTTTGAGGTATATCAATTGTATTTGTAACAATAACTTCCTTAAAACCTGCTTTTGCCAGCCTGTCGCTGGCAGGCCCTGAAAATACAGGGTGGGTAGTTGCCAGGTATATCTCATCATTACATCCATATTTTTTGAGGGTTTCAAGTCCTGAAGTAACAGATCCAGCAGTATCAACCATATCATCTATTAAAAGGATGGTTTTATTTTTTACATTACCAACAATATTAGTTATTTCAGCAACATTATGTTCCGGTCTTGTTTTATGCATAAAGGCAAGATCTGCGCTTAATCGATCGGCAAGTTTTTTAGCAAATTTTGCACGGCCGGCATCCGGAGCTACCACTACCAGGTTCTTTAAGTTTTTAGCCGAGAAGTATTCTGCAAATATTGGTAAAGCAGTTAAGTGATCAACGGGCTGAGAAAAGAAGCCCTGAATTTGATCAGCATGTAAATCAACGGTTATTAAACGGTCGAACCCTATTGAGGATAGCAGGTCTGAAATTAAACGAGCTGAAATAGGCTCCCGGGGAGCAGATTTTTTATCTTGTCTGGCATATCCGAAATATGGCATAACGACGTGGATAGCGGCAGCTGACGATCTTTTTAAAGCATCCATTATTAAGAAAAGCTGCATAAGGTCATCATTGATATTTTGTGTTGCAGTTTGAAGTACATATGCTTCTTTGCCTCTAATGGACTCTTCCAGGCGGGCAAAGCTTTCTCCGCAACTGAATTGAGAAAGGCTTAAATGACCGATTTCAATACCAAGATACTTTGCAATTTCGTTGCAGAGTGCAGGATGTGAAGATCCACAGAAAAAACGCATATTATAGTAAGTGTCCAGCATAGCGTATAGGATTATACGGTTGTACTTTTTTTGAGTCAATAAGGAGATAAGATTCTGTCTGTTATGTTATTGTATAGCTGGTACAAATTGAACTGTCCGTTTAAATGTCTGAGTGCAGTGTACTTGCGTACATAAACGAAGTAATTTGAAAACTTTCAGTGTCGGACATTTTACTTTTGATCAGCTATAATTTAACCATGCTCGAAGCTTTAGGAATATAGCGTTTTTACCGGGATAATGATTTGAAATCTGCTAAATACAGGAAGGTTGATTTTACGAGAAGGGGTTGTTGATGATTAGCTGGTGTTTTTATATATCTATTTATGTCTTTTTGGTCTTTTTTTAGTCTTTGTTGACTTTACCTGTCTTTTCTTTTTTGGGGTTTTCATAAACTCGAAAAATGTTTCAGAAAAATAAAAGCCCAGTTTCTCATAAAGCCTGATAGCAGATGTGTTGGATACTGTGACAGCTAAGCCCACTACAGGGTAACCCATTGCAGCTAATGTTGCTATACTCTGTTTAATCAGGGTCTCTCCCAGGTGCTGACCATGATATTCCGGTGTAAGAGAAATATCGAAGATCCAGGGCACTTTTTCAAGGCCCCAGTAGGCAACTTCAGTGATAATGCAGGTGCCAATTGGAATTTCATTGTAGTACATAAGTATTGTTGCCGGTTTAACAATACGCCCCTGCTTTTCTTGAAATACTATCCTTTCTAACTGAAGTCGTTTTTCAATAGTTTCAAGATCACTGTACCTGCCGTAGTCTTTACTTATTTGATGGGCACGGAAACTTATTCTGCTTGTTATTATTATATCTTCAGGCTCAATTTCTTTGAAAGTGATATAAGGTGCTGTATCAGGAAATGGGAAATCATTATCCAGATCAAGAGCCATGCGGGATCGTTCATGCTGGCTGATTCCACGGCTGGTAAAAACATTTCTGTAGGTATCAGTTTCCACAAAGCTGATAAGCTCAAGAAAAGCTCCATCCATTATACTGGAGTCAGCTATATACTCTGCTAACTCTGCTTGAGACTCTTCATGCATGTTATGGATAACTATATTGCCGTAATGATTACTTACCAGTTCTACCCAGGCTATTCCTTCCGGTTTCTGGTTTTTCAGCATTACGAATCCCTTGATTCTCTTTCTTTTCATTAACGCTTTTTTTATTTTCAGGGTATTATGGATTGAAAGAATATCTTTTTCATTGAAGTATCTTTCAATGTCTTTAAAGAAGGTATCTATCAGATCGATTGCCTTACTGAGTTTTACAAAGCTTGTAGATTCCATAGTTAATAATAATACCTTATTTTTTATTATTTTAAACATCCTTAATTGTCAGACAGGTATTATTTGATGTTTAAAAAGAGTGTTGGATGTGTTTGTTCTTAATATATATAATATACATTGTGAAAAAATATGTGAGGGTTAAAAGTGAAAAAATATGTGAGGGTTAAAAGAAACTATAATTATCTGGGCGATGAACTGAGATCCTTTTTTGGTCAGAAAGTGTATAAGATCTCCTTAAATACAGGTTTTTCCTGTCCAACAAGGGATGGTTCAAAAGGTTTTGAGGGCTGCTTTTACTGTGGCAGTACTGGTTCTCATTTTGTAGATACTGAAGAGCTTAAGCCAGTAAAAGATCAGATAAAGCACGGTAAATATTTTTTGCAGAAACGCTATGGAGTAACAAAGTTTCTGGCCTATTTTCAGGCATTTACTTCAACTTATGGTGATGTTTCAATTTTTAACAGTATGTGTGAGGATGTATTGTCAGATCCTGATATAGCTGGTTTTGATGTTGCAACCCGCCCGGACTGTATTAATGATGAAGTTCTGGAGGTATTAGTCAAGTTTATGAAACCCCGTTATCACTGGCTGGAGCTTGGCCTGGAATCAAGTCATGACACAACATTGAAATCTATTGGAAGAGGGCATACCTGCTCGGAATTTGAAACAGCGTACAGAAAAGTTAAAAGTTCAGGTTTAAGAGTATGCGTTCATATAATTCTTGGTTTACCTGATGAAACTGAAGATATGATGATAGAGACAGTTGACAGGCTGGTAAACTCAGGAGTTGATGGTATAAAATTTCATAATCTGCATATAGTAAAGAACAGTGTTTTTGAGAGAGAATACTATAAGGGAAATATTAAACTTATGAATTTACAGCAGTATACTGAACTGCTTGGAAGAATATTAGTTAGAATACCATCATCTGTTGTTATCCATCGCTTGATCGGAGAAGCTCCTTCCCGCTATCTGGTTGCTCCGGACTGGGCGGGCAGGAAAAATGAGGCAGTTAATTTTATAGAGAAGTATTTTGAAAAAAATAATATTTATCAAATTTAAAAAATAAGAGAGGGTATGTTGATAATGAATAGAATAAGTTTATATGCTGTTTTGTTGTTAATGGCTGTGCTTTTGATGTCCTGTGGTGTTTCTGATAATAAAAAAAATGCTGCAGGTAAGGAGTTTTTAAAACTCAGACTTAATGCTGAGCCAGCACTGCTTAACCCGATCTTATCTACTGATGTTTATTCGTCTGAGGTTGAGGGCTTGATCTTCAATGGTTTATTCAGAATAAATTCTGATTTGCAGATCGAACCTGATTTAGTAAAAAATTATAATATAAGCTCTGATTATCTAGAATATACTTTTTATTTGAAAGAGAATGTAAGATGGCATGACGGGCATAAGTTTACAGCACACGATGTAAAATTTACATTTGACAAGATACTTGATCCCTCAACAAATACAGTGCGAAGAAGTGGTTTTATTATTGATGGTAAACCTGTTAAATTTTATGTTGTTGATGATTATACTTTAAAAGCGGTACTGCCTGAACCATTTTCTCCTTTTTTAGTAAGGGTCAGTATGCAGATTTTACCGAAGCATATTCTTATGAAAGAAGATATAAATAGAGCTCAATTTAATAGACAGCCTGTTGGAACCGGGCCGTTTGTGTTTAAAGGATGGAAGGCCGGTCAGTTTATTAAGCTGGAGAGGAATGAGGATTATTTTGGTGAAAAGCCCAGGCTTAAAGGTGTTGTTTTTAAAATTATACCTGATACTAATACTGCTTTGATCGCACTGGAAAAGGGTGAGATTGACTATTCTTTAATACCGGCAAAGGATTTTAAGAGGTTTCAACATAAGGATGACCTTAATATTTTCAGGTACCAGCAGCTGCAATACAGTTATATTGGTTTTAATATGAAAAACCAGTTCTTTTCTCAGTTAGATATTAGAAAAGCTGTTGCCATGGCTGTTAATAAAGAAGCTATGGTAGATTCTGTATTAAAAGGTTTTGGTAAACCGGCATACCTGCCTGTATCTCCTGTTTTATGGGCCTGTCCTGATGATAAGCATATAGAAAAGTACTCATATAACTATGAGAAGAGCAGACAGTTATTGAACCGATCGGGTTTTGTTATGAATAAGAAAACAGAGGTTTTAGAAAAGAATGGTATTCCTTTTGAGTTTACAGTTCTGGTTGGCAAGGGTAGTAAAACAGGAGAAAAGTGTGCTCAAATAATACAGCGTTACTTAGCGAAAGCCGGTATTAAAATGAATATCAGGGTTATGGAGTGGAGGTCATTGCTTAAAATAGTCCAGGAACCTGTCAAAGATAAAAAGTTTGATGCTGTAATGATGGGCTGGTCTTTAAGTATAGATCCTGATTGTTACTCTATATGGCATTCTACTCAGTATCCACAAGGTTTTAACTATACAGGCTATATAAATAAAGAAGTAGATCAGCTTTTACAGGATGGCCGCAGGGAGGTTAATATAGAAAAGCGTAAAGAGATATATAAAAAGCTGTATATAAATATTGCCAGAGATATTCCTTATTTATTTCTCTTTTATCCGGATAGTATATTAGCAGTGAATAAAAGGGTTGCTGGTTTATCAGAGCCTGGACCTGCTGGAGTTTTAAATAAAATAGAGCAGGTTTATCTGATAGAAAAGTAAATGATGATTATTAATAATATCTATTTTGTTAAAATAGTTCCGATATATAGCTGCTCCAAAGTAAAATGTCCGACACTTAAAGTTTTCAAATGACGTCGTTTATGTACGTTAGTACACTGCACTCAGTCATTTAAACAGACATTTCAATTTGTATCAGCTATATTTAAATAAACTGCTTAAGAGGTATAAATAGTTGAATTATTTTGTAAGAAGATTGTTAATGCTGCTGCCCCTGGTTACTGGAATGACTTTTCTTGCTTTTGCTGTTATGCACTTTGCGCCTGGTGACCCGGGTACTATGTTTATGAACCCTGATACCAGAGCTGAGGATTATGTGCAGATAAAAAATAATCTGGGCCTGGATAAGCCTGTGATTATCCAATATTTTTACTGGTTATTAAATGTATTTAAGGGTAACCTGGGATATTCGTATATATCTGGAGAGTCAGTATTTATAACAATAATAGAGCGTTTGCCAGCAACACTGATTCTTTCTGTATCATCATTGATATTAATATTTACTGTCACGTTTCCGCTGGGACTGATTGCCGGGTTTAAAAAAGGTTCATATATTGATCATACGATAACAGTATTATCTTTTATTGGTCTATCAATTCCTGCCTTTTGGCTGGGTCTTGTTCTTATAATTATTTTTTCATTAAAGTTGAATCTATTTCCAACTTCGGGTTTTCTGGACCCCGCACTTTATTCTGCATCTTTTTTTGTTCGAGCTATGGATGTTTTGAAGCATCTTGTATTACCACTGGCTACTATTATTATCGGAGGCGTTGCTGGTTTAACAAGGTATCACAGGTTTGGGATTATAAGTATATTAAAGCAAAATTATATAACAGCAGCTTATGCCAGGGGTATTTCGGATAGAATAATTTTATTTAAACATGCATTTAAAAATGCAGCACTGCCTGTTATTACAATATTAGGTATGCAATTACCTTCTTTAATAGGGGGCTCTTTTATTATTGAATATATATTTTCCTGGCCAGGTATGGGGCAGCTGGGCATTTCTGCAATATTTTCCCGTGACTATCCTGTTTTAATGGGAACTCTTTTATTTTCTTCAATTTTAATAATAACTGGCAATCTTATCGCTGATATTGCATATGCCTGTGCAGATCCTAGAATACAGTATTCGAAAAAATGATTTGACAAATACAAACTGGCCCACAATAGTGTTGATAAGTACCCGGCACATAAACGTCATATTATATATTTATTAGTATTGAGTTGATATTAATAGTTAATATTACTACCATCTAAAAGCATGAGATGCCCGGAATATATAGCTGTTTTCCTAAAGCAAGCCATGAAAAAAGCAAGGGCGAAAAAGGTTGTGCAGCAGGACAGGGCGAGCTGAAAAAAGTAAGAATCGATCCATTATTTGCAATCAACCATACCCTGGTAATGCTCAGAGCAAATATAAATCGGCTGGTGAGAAAAACCTGAACGATTGTTAGATCATGTTCAGGGCAATTGCCCTGAAATTATGTTCTATTTATATTGTATTGAAAAGAATATTATGATATATTTCTAAACTAGCTGGAGAATTTGGATACTTAAGTTTTTTTGTGCTACTAATGAACCTCCTGAATATTATTTTTCTTAATTTTTAAATATTAACACTGTTAATATAATGAGGATTTTTCATGTTAATTAAATCGATTAGCAAAAATTATTTATGTATAAAAAATATTAAGTGTTTTTTAGTAAAAACCCTTATCTATATTTTTATGGTTATTGTTTTTCCAAATAGTATATTTAGTGCCAGGGTTGCTAATGTAGCGCATATAATAAATGGTTATCAGGTAATTGAAAGTCAAATCAATACAACTTTAATTGATGAAAATATTCCAGCAAATGATATAGCTGTTTCTTCCTTATATATTTGGAACGGCACAAAGTATTTAAGTTTGTCAGATCAGTCAAAGCTTTTGAAAAGAAGTTCAAGTGCTCATTCTGGTAAATATGCATTAGAGCTTGCACTGATAAAAGAGGATGATATCCGTATACCAACTATTATTTATTCAACAAAAGAAAAAAATATAAACTTCTCAAAATATAAAGAGGCTGGCTGCTATTTAAAGCGCATACCAGGTGAAAAGACAGTGCAGAATGCATTTTCAAGCTCAATAAATGTTAGGATTGCTGTAAAAGAAGCTTCTGAGGAAATTTGGATACATCCGGATAAAAAAATAATTGGAAACGAATATGCTTCATTTGGCCTTGCGCTGACTGAAAAGAAATTGAAATTAGCACCATGGAGCGGAGTTGAAAATGGTAAGTTGGATCTTGATCAAATTACTGAACTTCAGTTTTATATTTTATCAGAAGAATCCGGCTCTAATTTTAGCATATGTCTGGATTCTCTAATAATATATGGACAACATAAAAACATTTATGATGATGAAAGTTCCAAAGAAGCAACCTCTAATATTGATGATTTACAAAACATAGAACCTACAAGTTCAAATACAACAGATGTAACAAATTCTCTTAAAAGTAATACTTTATTTAAAACAAAATCTGCTACTTTACCAGATATCACGGAAACTAAGGTCGATCAAAAAGAAATTATCGAAAATGATTATGTTAAAACCCAGCCTTTGATCAGCGCATTAATTAATGACCCTGATTTTGGAGTTGCAACCTGGAATATCCACATCCTTGATGCTGCAAGTAATGCCGTTATTCAAACTGAAACAGGTAATGGTAAGTCTGTAAAATTGAATGCGGTGGAAGTTTCGTTTCAGGTAACGCAGCCACTTGCTGATAATAAATACAAAATATCTATCAGTGCTTTAGATAGTAATAATAATCTGGCAATATATCAAAGCCCGAGTTTTCAGGTGGTCAGTGAATTTAATATAACAGATGTTTTAAACGGGCCAAATCCATTTAATCCAAACCAGGGTGTTACCAATATCCAGTACCAGCTCAGTAAAGATGCGGATGTAAAAGTCTACATCTATTCAATCAGTGGTGAGAAATTATGGCAGGCTTCCTTTGATAATGGTGAATTTCCGGGTGGTACAGCTGGATTTAACAGTATTGAATGGGATGGTATCAATAGCTTTGGAGAAGTTGTCGCTACCGGCCCTTATATTGTTTATATTATAGCGAAAAACGGCTCTGACACTAAAGTAGGAAAAACTAAAATTCTGGTATTGAAATGATAATGAAAAATAAGATAAAGATAAAAAGAATAATTACTATCATAATACTGTTACAATTATACCTTGCTGCAAGTACCTGGGGATCAGATAATGCGGGTGCGTTTCTTGAAAAAAGTATTAGCCCGGGGGCAACAGCACTGGGTATGAGCTATGTAAGTTTTGCAAAAAACAGTGCCGCCGCTTACTGGAATCCAGCAGCCTTAACGAAATGTGATGCCACTGAAATTTACTTAATGGGTACAAAAGCATTTGAAACTCAGTACCTTTCCTTACAAACCTCGGTAAAGTCCTTTCTTGGTCTTAATTGGGGTTTTAGCTATATTGGGGCTTATTTAGCAGGAATTTATGAAACAACCAGGCATCAATCATATGACCGTCACATCAAAACCGGTAACAGCTTAAGTTATGGTGCTGATGCTTATTTGCTTTCTACTGCCAGAGAGATTGCCAAAGATATTTCTTTTGGTTTGACCGCAAAATATATTAATGAAAAAGCCGCTACTAAAAATGCCAGTGGGTTTGGCCTGGATTTAGGTGTACTTTATACACCACACACGAATATTGCGTTAGGTATCAACCTGCAAAATATTCTTGCCACTGATATGGCATGGGATACCGAATCGAAAAATGTAGATAGAATTCCATTAACGATAAGGGCAGGCGGTAGTATATGGTTGTCTGATAGAGCCTTGCTTGCAACTATTGATTTGAATAAAAGAACCAATCGTCCCTTAACGCTACATGTTGGTGTGGAATACTGGCTTTGTTCGTATTTTGCGCTAAGAGCCGGGTTAGATCAAGGCGAGCTTTCGTTAGGAACTGGCTTGAACTTAGAGCCGTTCATCCTGGATTTTGCCTGGACAAATCCATCAGCAGATTTTATTGAAGATCTATATAAATTTTCTATCGGATACAGGTTTTAGACGAATCTATCAAAATAAATAATTAATATTAATAAAGGAGTTATATTATGATAATAAAAACTGTCAGGTCAGTATTAATGTTGCTGATAGCTTTAATATATATAGCAAATGCTGTTTTTGCTGAAAATATATATGAAGTAAACGGACAATTCGGGATGGGTACTCAAACACCATCAGATAAACTTGATGTAGTTGGTTTTATAGAATCGTTTGGATTGAGGAGTGGTAGATCTGATGGGGATTTGTATCTTCAGATAAAAGAGAACAGTGATAAAGTAATAATCGGAGGTACACCCACTGATTCATCGTTATCAATGGTCTGGCAAAATGGTAATGTTGGGATAGGAAGGATACCTACTCGAAAGCTGGATGTTGCAGGCCCGATATTAGCACAGAGTACAAGTCCCTGGGTTGGTGTCTGGGCAACGGGAACAGGAGGCAAAAAGTATAATATAATCTCAACAGATGATACCTGGGAGGCCGGAGCAGGAAAATTTACTATATATGATTCAACAGTAGGTAAACATAGACTTGTTGTTGATGCTACTGGTAATATCGGGATAGGAAGGATACCTACTCGAAAGCTGGATGTTGCAGGCCCGATATTAGCACAGGATACAAGTCCCTGGGTTGGTGTCTGGGCAACGGGAACAGGAGGCAAAAAGTATAGTATAATCTCAACAGATGATACCTGGGAGGCCGGAGCAGGAAAATTTACTATATATGATTCAACAGTAGGTAAACATAGACTTGTTGTTGATGCTACTGGTAATATCGGGATAGGAACAACTAACCCTGAAGCTCCGTTACAGATAGGCGGAACTTATGGGGAACCCGGGTATATGAACTTCAAAACTCCAAAAAGTAATTTTAATATAGGGGTATCACATGGTGGAAATGAGTTTTGGATAGTTGATAAAAATGATATCAATTATCCGTCTTACTTCAGGTTTTATATTGATGCTGCTGGTAATGTTGGGATAGGTACGGTAAAACCTGAAGCGAAACTGGATGTGAATGGAAGAATTAAGGCAAATGAATTCATGTATAGTACTAATGTATGGGCTGACTTTGTTTTTGATCCTGGGTATAAGTTAATGCCGTTATATGAGCTGGAATCTTTTGTAATAAAAAACAGGCATCTGCCAGGTATTTTTAAAGAAAATGATGTTATTGCAAGTGGCGTGGATTTAGGGAATATGCAAACGAAGCTTTTACAGAAAATTGAAGAAAATGTACTTTATATTTTACAATTGAATAAAAAGAACAAAGAATTAAAACATATAATTAATAATTTTACAGCAAAAGTTGAAAAGGTAGAAAAAGAGAATCAAAAATTGAAAGACAGGATTGAAATACTGGAACAGGTATTTGAAGGGAACGGTTTTTTGAAGTTAAAAAAAGTAAGTAATAAAAAGTGATAGCAAGTTTAAAAGTGAAAAAATAGTTCTGTTAAAAATTAAATGATTCATATTATATTTGACAAATACAGCTTGATTATTAACAATTAGATCTAAAATATTATAGATAATTAAAAAAATAATAAAAAACAGGGGGGGGGGGTATTTTGAATACAATAAAATTATTGTGTTGTTAAATAAGTACATTAATCTGCTTTTTTTGCACATGGGGTAAGATTTTAGAGCAGAGCATAGTACAAAAATTAAGATCAAAAGATCCAGTATTTTCTATCAACACATAAACTCAAAGGGTTGAATTTAACAGTTGGTTTTTTTAGTCTTAAATTGATGCTCAGAAAGAGCTGTTAAAATATTTATAAAGAAACTAATGGATGATATGAGCTTTGAATCTTCGATTTGAGAAATGTTTTTTAATAGTGTTTTGCAATAAATAATTATGACAATTCACAAAAGTCCAGGTTTCGGGAATTTATATTCTGAAAACAAGGAGTAGTAATGAATTATCCTCTACCCAAGTTCGCCAAGCCAGGCACGAGAATCTAAGATTCGTCACTACAAATTCAAAAGGCCCGTAATTTTTTAGCGGGCAACGGAGCACTCGAAATATTGAGTGCTTTGTAGATATAAAGCTGATCTTCAG
>JAAEMD010000572.1 GCA_024225875.1 bacterium | reverse complement strand
CAGTCATACATTCCGGGCATCTCATATTTTAGATGGTAGCAATACTGACCATTGATGTCAACTTAATAATAATATATATATAATATGACGTTTATGTGACGGATACTTATCAACACTATTGTGGGCCAGTTTAAAAACAATATAACTTTGACCTTTATCTGAATAGCCATGCTATAATCATGTACTGAAAAATGATCAGAGCTTTTATATATTTTATTTTTTTTATTATCATACTCAGCAGTAACAGATACTGCTTGGCTGCTGAACACAATACAATATATATCTCTATTGATGGTGTGAGCAGAAATACTTTTTATCAACTATTACATAAAAACAAACTACCTGGCATTCAAAAAATCATTGATCGCGGCAATTATAGAAACCTGGACATCTCTAACCATCCTTCAGAAAGACTGCTGTGTTATACCGAATTATTTTCAGGTTACTGCAATGAATTTATAACAACTCAAGATACAAAAACTTCAGTCTTTTTACCAGGTATAGTTACTGTATTTGAGCGACTAAAAGAACATATCCCCAGTTTAAACACAGGAATTATAGTAAGTTCAATTAATAATTCCGATAAAGGCTCTTTATTAAAAATTTTACTGGAAGAAATATCAACACAATCTATAACTGTTTATCCTGAAACCAGCCGTTCAGCAAAAACTGTTGCAGCTTTAGCATCAGATTTTATTATAAATAACCAGGACCCCTTCTTTCTGTTTTTTAATTTTACCGATGTAGAGCATATGGGCCATAAGTACCGGGAGGGTGCAGAAGTTTACTCCCAGGCCCTGATAGAGTGTGATAAGGCTCTTAAAAAAGTTATAAATACATTATACAAAAGCAACCGCTGGAATAATACTGAATTTTTTATAACAACAAACTACGGTTTTTCAAAAAAATCAAAAAACCACAAACTTGTAAAAAAAAGCTGGATAGCCAGCACTATGAAAATAAGATATAAAGGGTATCAATCATGGATTGTACCAACTATCTATACATCATATAGAATTAACTGGAAATCTTTTCAGCCGAAACTAAAAGGTTCCAGCCTTATTTATTATTAGAACCAGGTGAGTAAAAAAAGGAGCTTTATACTGACAGATAATTTATTGTCAGTCAGTAAAATTAAAAGAATGACTATTCCAAAAATCATATGCTCATATTATATGATTACGGTTTTTTTTGATATGTATAGTCTGACATGCTGTTCCTTTAAAGCTAACAGATAAAATTGAAGGGAGATATATTTATGGTTCGAGTTCGTTTTGCCCCATCACCAACAGGAAATCTGCATATAGGATCTCTGCGAACAGCTTTGTTTAACTGGATTTTTGCAAAGCACAATAAAGGTTCGTATATATTAAGAATTGAAGATACAGATAGTCTGCGTTCAAAAAAAGAGTATGAAGAAAACATTCTTGAAGGACTGGAGTGGTTAGGCCTTCATATGGATGAAGGCCCTGAAATAAACAGCAAATACGGTCCTTACCGCCAGTCTGAAAGATTTAATACACATATTTATTCTGAATATGTCGAAAAACTTATTAACAGTGGCTGTGCTTATTATTGCTTCTGTACAGATGAAGAACTGGAGCTGGAAAGAGATGCTGCACAGAAAAAGAATATCACCTATATATACTCCAGAAAGTGTTTAAATCAATCCAGAGAAGAAGTCAAAAAAAAGCTGGAGTCAAAAAAATCATATACTGTAAAATTCAAAGTACCTCAGTCAGGGACATTAAGTTTTATAGATCTGATCCGTTCAGAAATAAAATTTGATCTAAGTTTGATCTCAGATTTCGTGTTATTAAAATCAGATAAAACACCCTCTTATAACTTTGCAGTTGTTGTAGATGATATGCTTATGAATATCACTCATGTAATCAGAGGTGAGGATCACATTTCAAACACTCCAAAACAAATATGTCTTTATAATGCCTTCAAGGTAAAAACACCACATTTTGCACACCTGCCAATGATCCTTGGACCAGACAGATCAAAACTATCAAAAAGACATGGTGCTACAAGCGTTAACGAATACAGAGAAAAGGGCTACCTGAAAGAAACTCTACTAAACTACCTTGTACTTCTAGGCTGGTCTGCACCTGATAACCATGAGATCCTCAGTATCAATGAAATTATAAAACTTTTTTCTCTTGACCGTATTTCCAGATCAGGAGCAATATTTGATATCACAAAACTAAACTGGATGAATGGTCAATACATCAGAAAAATGGATGCAGCAACACTGGCTGATAATATAAAGCCCTTTATTGCAAAGGATTTTACTGACAAAATATCTGCTTATCCTGCTGAAAAGCTGGAACGTATTATATACTCATTCCATGAGAAACTCGTATTACTAACAGATATAAATAATTTATTACCAGTATATATTTACAGTATGGAAGATTATAAAATAATGATTAGTCAGTTTGATTTCTCATCTGAAGAAAAAGATATTATCTGCTCATTCAGAAATGAGTTGAGTATGGTTGATATGCAGGATCTGTCAGCAGCAAAACTCAATAATATACTTAAAAACATTCAAACCAGTAAAGGGGGGGGGAAAGGAAGGGTTCTAAAACCAGTCCGCTTTGCCTGCTCAGCTGAAAAAACAGGCCCTGACCTCATAGAATTCTTACTAATAACCGGAAAAGAAACTTTATTAGAACGCTTAAATTACTGTATTGATAATACGTTAACATAGCATAAAACTATTAAACTGGCCCACAATAGTGTTGATGGGAAATGAGGCTGAAATAGAGCAAAAAATAATAAGTAGCTTCTAAAAGGAGTGGCCGCATTAAGTAATCGTCATCAGCTTTTAAAAGCAAGTCTACAGATAAAACCCACCTGTCTTGCAAAATACTTCTGTTTCACCCATAATGTTTTAGTGCTACATGAATTATTGTTTTTTTCTACTGATATTTTAAATTCAAGAACGCATCTAAAGTCCATGAATAAGTTCTATTTTGTCACATACTTGCCAATAACTTATAGTTAATTATTTTAGATAAAATTATAAGTATCTCAGGATATTAAAGTGAATATTTATTATAAAATAATTTCTATGAATAGACTTCATAAAAAAAAATCTCCACCATATCGTCCTATGATAAGGACTAATTATAATAAATTGATAAAAGAAAAGGAAATTCTTAAAAAATATGACAACTCAAACCTGAAAATGCATCTAAATTTAGATTCTGTAGTAAACAGTTTTACTAAACAAAAAGGTGAGGTGCCATTACTTCCAGATATAATTAATATCATAAAAAAATACCTGGATATTCTGGATGCCGTAAACAAAGATTTGTTAGAATGGTGTAACTTTATTGAGAATATAAGTATATTATCTACTAATTTAGATATAACTAAACCAATTTCAGAACTGAAGCTCTCATTGAATATAAAGGGGCAGGAACTGTGTTCTAATTTTCAATTTAAAACTAGTATGCACCACGAAAAAATATTTCAGGAAATATGTATAATACTAAATAGACACTATAATGAAGATTACTCTAAAATCATCCGTAAATCAAAGATATTCCTGGAGTTCTCAAACAGTAATAATAATTCAAAAAAGTACGATGATAAATCGATGCTGGATTTTACAATACAAGACCCACAAGTGCTTTTTGATGGTACCTGTAACGTGAGTACTAATAGTACTGCAATGAGCGCTTTAGTGTGTATTGATATTGTCAATAAGCTGTCTTTATACGTCAAAAATAATCTTGATAATTCCGGGAAAAGTAATTATTTATGGCTTAAGAAAGATTCTGATAATGAGTTTTGTAAAATAGTATACAATATATATAGATTTTTTAATGTCTCTGAATCTTTACCTGAGAGCTTATTAATATCTCCTAAAACATCTCCTGGCATATCCAGTATTAGTTCTAAAATTAAAAAAAACATTGAAGATAAATATAAGAACTATGCTATTATATCAAACCCACCGCACCTGAATTACATGCCATTCAGCCAGGAAAAAGTTAACGGTAGATTGCAATGTAGTTACTTTGGTTTGACAAGAGATCAGCAGCTTGTACTTTCCTTAAAAATAGTTGATGGCCAGAATATACAGCCAATATCAGAAGAGGAGAAGAAATATTCATTTAATAATACCGTTTTAAGTTCAGCACATATGGTGTGTTCAAAAATGTTTAAACAAAGTTCCTTTTATATCCAGTTTTCTGATTTAGTCTGCATAATGCGTAATATCCAAAACAAAAGGAAAGCTCTTGCACTATAAATATAATAATAAGCCTGTCAATAATATTATGGTATTAAATATTAGATATTGATAAAAAAAACCTAATTCAATATTATGTTTACTACTATGAACAATAGAGATCAACTTATTATTGCTGGTAAAAAATTCAAATCCAGGTTATTTCTCGGCACAGGGAAGTTCCAGTCATCCGGAATAATGATACAGGCTATTGAAGCAGCAGAATCCGAAATAGTGACAA
Organism: bacterium; assembly: GCA_024225875.1. GTDB lineage: Bacteria > Margulisbacteria > Marinamargulisbacteria > JAAEMD01 > JAAEMD01 > JAAEMD01. Next base: position 12,051 of record JAAEMD010000572.1, on the reverse strand, counting down.
CTGCGGTAAGAAGGATTGACTTAAAGAATCCCCAGGACTCTTTTATTAAGAACATAGATCCCCGGAAATATCTTTTTTTACCAAACACATCAGGTGCCAGAAATGCAGAAGAAGCTGTTCGTGTGGCAAAAATTGCACGAGCATCAGGAGTATCTAACTGGATTAAATTAGAAGTAACACCTGATCCTAACTACCTTCTACCCTGCCCTGTTGAAACACTGGCTGCTGCAAAAGAGCTTGTTAAACTGAACTTTGTAGTATTACCTTATATAAATGCTGACCCTGTACTGGCAAAACATCTGGAAGAGACCGGTTGTGCAACTGTTATGCCTTTAGCTTCTCCAATCGGCTCAAACAGAGGCATAAAAACAAAAGAGATGATAAATATAATAATAGAGATGTCGAATATACCGGTGGTAGTTGATGCCGGCCTGGGCTGCCCTTCTCATGCAGCAGAGGTTATGGAAGCTGGCGCTGATGCTGTACTGGTAAATACTGCCATAGCTACTGCAAAAAACCCTGTGTTATATGCAGAAGCGTTTAAGTTAGCTGTAGAATCAGGCAGGAAAGCATTTCTTGCCGGTATTCCAGGGGTACACAATAAAGCATCAGCTTCTTCACCTTTAACAGGTTTTCTGCAAAAATGAGTGGTTTTAATAAAATTATAAATACTGACTTTATAAATTCATTATTAAAAATCAGCTCTTCTACAAATAAAGAAATGGTTTCCGATCTTTTAAAAAAAGAACAGTGGAACCTGTCCGATTTCCCTGCATTAATATCCCCGGCTGCTTCAGAATATATTGAAGAGTTGGCCAGGATATCACATAACATAACAAAACAAAGGTTTGGTAATACAATGCAGATGTATATACCGTTATACATATCTAATTTCTGTGATAACACTTGTCTGTATTGCGGCTTTAATGTTCAAAACACGACAAAAAGGAAGCGGCTTTCCAAAGAAGAAATTCTTAAAGAAGCTGTCCATATCAATGAAAAAGGGTTCAAACACATTCTTATTCTGACTGGTGAGTCAAATGAAAAAGCAGATTCAAACTATATTCGTGAAGCAATAAAAATTATCAAACCTCATTTCTCATCTATTAGTTTAGAAATACAGCCTTTATCTACTGATAAATATGCAGGTCTTATTAAAGAAGGGGCCGACAGCCTCACAATTTATCAGGAAACTTATCATAAAAAGACATATGAAAAATATCATTTATCAGGCAAAAAAAAGAGCTTTAATAATCGTATTGCCAGTACTGATTACGCAGGGCAGGCAGGTTTTTATAGAATTAATATAGGTGCTTTACTCGGTCTTTATGACTGGCGATTCGAAGCGTTAGCCTTAGCCCATCACCTGAATTATCTTATAAAAAAATACTGGAAAATAAAGTTCTCGGTTTCTCTTCCCCGTATACAAAAAATATCAACATCCTTTAATGTGCCATTTAAAGTAACCGACCTGGATATTACTCAGTTCATATGTGCATTCAGATTAGTTTTTCCAGATACAGGAATAACTCTATCAACCAGAGAACCAGCTGAATTAAGAAATAGTCTAATAAAAATCGGAGTAACAACCTTATCCGCAGAATCACATACCTCACCCGGAACTTATTCCGGGCAGGTTAATAATGGAAAAGAGCAGTTCAGTGTATCAGACCATAGAAGACTTGAGCAGATAAATGCCTGCCTTATCCAAAACGGGTACGATATGGTAATGAAAGACTGGGACAGGTCTTTTCAATCATAATAACAGCTTAATTTTCAGCATCAACCCATGTGTATCTCTCATCTTATACAAATCCCCCTTCTGTAAGCTATAAAGCGGCAACAGCCTCTATTTCAATTTGATACCCCTTTGGTAAGTCTCTGGTTGGAACAGCTGCTCTTGCCGGCTTATTTTTGCCAAAATATTCTGCATAAACAGTGTTAACCCTTCCCCATAATGCAATATCAGATATATAAATAGTAACTTTTAAAACATTTTCCTTACTTGTGTCTGCTGCTAAAAGAAGAGCTTCAATATTTTTTAATGTTTGCTTTGTTTGTTCTTCTATAGAACCCACTGGTTTATCCGGGTTCCTGGGATCTACTGGCAGTTGACCTGAGATATACAAGGTACCATTATGAGCTACAGCCTGAGAATAATGGCCTAATGGCAGGGGTGCTTCTTCTGTGGTAATTATTTTCATATTTATCTCCTTTAAAAAAGTTTATTTTAAAATTTCATTTTACTGTAACTAAAAGCCACAGTAAAATATCCTAATGAAAAAAAATAATAATATTACTTTAATTGGTATGCCAGGCACAGGGAAAGGTTCTATTGGTAGAAAGCTGGCAAAGAAATTAAAATATATATTTGTAGATATCGATAAGATTGTCGAATCTGAAAATGAAAAGAGCTTAAATAGTATTTGCCACATATACGGAGAAAATAAAGTAATAGAACTTGAAGAACAGTCTATTTTAAATCTGGGCCCTGTTAAAAATCATGTGATTTCACCAGGCAGCAGCATTATATATTCCCGACCTGCTGTAAACTGGTTAAAAGAAAACTCTACAATTGTCTATATAGAAACTTCTATAGAAAATCTTACAAAGCGTATATACAGCTTAAATAAACGCGGCATTCCAGGTCTAAAAGAAAAAAAATTAACAGGATTATTTAAGGAATGCTGTCCTGTTTACCAGGAATATTCCGATATAACAATCAATATAGAGGATATCCCGTCTATTTCTTTAGTTATTAATAAATTATCAGATATCATTTTAAGCACACAATGAAACAAACTACTATTAAAAATGAATTCTCTTTCAAAGGAATCGGGATTCATTCCGGAGAAAAAGCCACAGTTACTGTAAAGCCAGCAAAGGCCAACAGCGGGATATATTTTATTAGAACTGATAAAAACCACTCTATTGTACCTGTTAATCCATTGTTTTTATCAACTACCAGTAGAGCAACAATCCTGCAAAAAGACTCCATATATATAAAAACACCAGAACACTTCTTAGCGGCCTGCTATGGACTTGGCATTGATAACCTGGCTATAGAAATAGATAAAGATGAATTTCCTATAATAGATGGCAGCGCATTACCATTTACAAATAAATTACTAAGTGCTGATTTAATAGAGTTAAAGCATAATAAAAAGCACATAACCATTAAAAAACCTTTATCTGTCAAAAACAATAATAAAGTCCTGGCAGCATTTCCAGATACTTCATTTAAAGTAACCTTTATTATTGATTATCCAGACACCTTTATTGGCACACAGGTATTCTCCCTGGAAATTGATAGAAAATCATTTATCAAAGAAATCTCTCCTGCCAGAACTTATGGATTCTATAGCGAAATAAAGGCGTTAATTGATAATAACCTTGCCAGAGGCGGAAGCCTGAATAACGCTGTAGTTATAGGAGAAAATAAGTATTTAAATAAACTACGATTTGATAATGAACTTGTCAGACATAAAATCCTGGACTTAATAGGCGACTTATCTGTATTAGGTCAACCTGTACATGGACATTTCATCGGATTTAAGTCCGGCCATTCATTAAACAAAGAAATTGTAAGCTTAATAAAATATTTATAAATCTAAGACTCATTAATATCTACATCTTCCGAAAATTCTCGTATATATCTATATACTGATGGCCTTGACAACTGTAACAGCCTGGCAGCTGTTGATATTGATTTTCTTTTTGAGAAAAATCCGCTTGTTATTAAATAATGTATAGTATCTTTCTTCTCTTTTTTGTTTAAAGGCACATTTGCAAGGTTTCTTTCCAGCAGTATTTTTTTTATTGTCGATTCCATTTCCTTCTCAATAGAACCAAAATAAAAATGCTCTTTTTCTTCTATAAATTTTTCTTTTTTAGCAGACGCAATATTTAGCAGAAACATTGAGATTTCTTCAAAATAAGAGACCTCCATATTTAAAGAAAGCGCTCCTAACAGCTTCCCCTTTTTATTTCTGATGGAAATTGTTGAGGATTTTAGTTTATTGCCTCTGGGACTTTTATTTTCGTAGTTAACAGTTTCATCCGGAACTTCACCCTTTATTCTTTTATAACCAAGATCAGATGTTCCATCCCCTACTTTTCTACCAGTAATATGGCTGTTATATATTGCAATAATAGATTGCTCCGGTCTACGCAGATCATGAACTACTACTTCTAATACTGGCGAAAACATCTGGCCAAGTACTCTGGCTATTTTTAAATAATGATCAAAAATTTCTTCATCTTTCATATTCATCACTTAATACCTCACAATCCTAATTTTTTACGCTTATATTCAGCTATTTCATTAATCTTTTTTTCCAACTCACGTACTTTTTTCACTATACTGTCATAATCATCTTCCTCTTCTGACTGTATTCCCCGGCCATTTTCTATTATTTTTTTATCTTTAAATAAACGCTGTTTATCCATCTTTTCAGCAGGTAATACAGCTTTTGCGACATCATTTAATACTGCATCAAATTTACTTTTTTCAAAAGATACTTTATCGGCACCAGCTTTTTGCTGCGCTAAATTAGACTTATGTCCAGCTCTGTGATCGTAACTATGTCCCAGGTTTTCAATACTCATAAAGCAACACCTCTATTTTCATCTGATTTTATGGAGAACTGGCTTACAGGCCTCTAAATACATTTCACTTACTGCTTCATAAATCTCTTTTTTCATATTGTCACAATTTCCTTACTCATCTAAACATGGAGCAACTGTTACCATTAACTGTTTCTGATAACTTTTTATTTAAAAAAGATGCTGGCTCTGTATTAAATCTTCAATATTTCGTTATTTTATAAAGCAGGCCCCTTCTCTTCTCTCATCTTCAAAGCTTCTGTCTTCTTTTCCGGTTCTATTAAAATAGATTCTTTGATTAAACTTATCATCCTGGAATCCTTTTTAGTTACTTCTGTACCCAGCAAGCCTTCCAGCTTCAAGGCAATCATAACTTCAGCCAGTACAATTTCAGATTCATCTCCAGTCAGAAATGGCATTAAATGTTTTATTATTCCACGGAATTCACGTCGTTTTTCATAAGGCAGGTTAGATCCAGGATCATTTTTTTTGTCAGGCATTAATTTCTTACTCATTTGCTACTTTCTTTTAATAACTACATATTTCAAAAATAACATCAGATCTTTTTATAATTTATATATAATACATACATATATATAATATTTCGACAAGAAAATCAGCTTAATACCATAGTAGAAAAACTATTCCATAACTCCTCAAAGCTTTCTTTATCAAGTGAATAGAATACTTTTCTACCTTCTTTTCTTGCCTTTGTTATTCCAGCTCTTTTAAGTGTATTTAAGTGATGAGATGTGGTTGATTGTTCCAGATAGAAGTGACGTTCTACATCCTGAGCAAACATCTCCTTATTTTTCTTAAGCAAACGTATAATCTCTATTCTTTCTTCATTTGCCAAAGCCTTAAAAAGCTGAATATATCTATCTGCGTCCTTATTACTCACTTTATAATTTCCACTCCCATATATCCCTGCAAAGCTTCTGGTACATTAATAGAACCATCTTCATTTTGATAGTTCTCAATAATAGCTGCCATAGTTCTACCTACTGCTAAGCCGGAACCATTCAAGGTATGAAGATAGTCAACTTCACCATCTGCTTTCCTATATCTTATCATAGCTCGACGTGCTTGAAAATCTAAAAAACTGGAACATGATGATATTTCTCTATATTTATCCTGAGAAGGAAACCAGACCTCGATATCATATGTTTTTGCTGAACAAAACCCCAGATCTCCAGAACAGAGAAGAACTACCCGGTAAGGTAATTTTAGTTTTTTTAATATTGATTCTGCATCTGCAAGAAGTTTTTCCAGCTGCTCAGAAGACTCTTCTGGTTTAGATAGCTTTACCAGTTCAACCTTATTAAACTGATGCTGTCTAATTATGCCTGAAATATCCCTGCCATAAGTACCTGCTTCTTTTCTAAAGCATGTAGTACCGGCAGTAACGTTTACTGGCAGATCCTGCTCAGGTATTATCATATCCCTGAACATATTTGTCAGCTGTACCTCAGCTGTAGGACTTAACCAGTAGTCTGTTCCAGCAAGCTGAAAACTATCCTCTGCAAACTTCGGCAGCTGGCCTGTGCCCAGCATACTTTTACTGTTAACAACAACAGGTGGAAGTATCTCCTGATAGGAATTATCTGTAGTTTGAACATCCAGCATAAAATTTATCAAAGCCCTTTCCATTCTGGCTCCAAAGGAACGGCCGAATACAAACCGTGATCCAGTTACTTTTGCAGCACTTTCAAAATCAAGTATCCCCAGCCTTTCAGCTAACTCCTGATGTGACTCAGGCTTAAAAGAAAACTCCGGAACACCCCCGTATCTTTTTATTTCAAGATTATCTTCTTCACTCTCCCCGAAAGGGACTTCCTCAACAGGAATATTAGGCATCAAAAGTGCAGCTTCTCTTACTTGCTGCTCTATAAGTTGTAATGACTCATTTTGAACTTTAATTTTATTTGCTGTTACTTTTAATCTCTCCAGCTGCTCTTCCGATGGTTTACCTTCAGGCGCATTTTTATTTCTTTCACATTTGAGATTTTCCAGAGCCTGGAGTTGCTGGCGCCATTTAATATCCAGCTGCACATATTTATCTAAAAACTCCAGTGGATACCCTCTGGATTCAAGCCCCTTTTTTACAGCCTCATATTTCTCTCTGACAAGTTTTGGGTCCAGCATATGATTACCTACTCCTTACTTCAATAATTAATACTTAATACTTAATACTTAATACTTAAATATAACAAGTTTACGCATAGCATAATTTATTAATACAGCTACAACAAGGTTTGCAGTAAATGCATAAGTAGTTCTAAGGCCATAACGCTTAATTAAATAACCCATTAAAAGCGTTCCTGTAAAAACACTTACACCAGAAACCATATAAAACAAGGCTATCTCTATAAACCAGATATATTTACCTGGCGTAAAAACCCAGTATATATTAATACTATAAGCAATAAAATTTGAAAAAACAAAAACTATAAAGTTATTAATCATAGAGTTACGTGAGCGTACAGCATCTGCAATATCTGTTACTGAAATATTAAATATTCTCACAAACAAATCATTTTGCTGTAAAGCCGGCAAAGCCCTCCATGATATTAGATGAAATAAAACAATATGCGATAAAGTTGCGATACCTCCTGCTATTCCATATTTAATAAATTGTATAATAAACCCTGATTCTCTACCTGCAAGTTGTTCAATAATACTCATTTAAATACTAAAGCTCCTCTTTTTCATAAGAACCTAAAAATTTATAAAATGACGTTTTATTCTTTATTTTTTCTATTACAGAATTAATTAAGGGGTCTTTAATATGACCTTCAAAATCTATAAAAAACAGATACTCGCCCAGCAGCTGCTTAGTTGGTCTTGATGTAATCCTTGTTAAATTAATTGAGCTTTCTGCAAATTCTTTCAGTACCTCAAAAAGGCTTCCAGGAACATCTTTTTTAGTAGAGAAAACTATAGAGGTCTTATCATGTCCGGTTATACCTGTTTCATCATACGAAATAACAACAAAACGGGTTATATTGGAATTTAAATCATTAATATCCTCTGCTAAAATTTTCAGATCATATATTTCTGCCAGCTTTTTACTTCCAATAACAGCTATCCTGTGTTCATCTAAATTATCTTTAAAGCTGTGTCCGGGAAAAGATCCTGTACAAACCATTTCTGCAGCAACGGCTGTCGAAGTTGTCTCATGCGTAGTAACTGAAGGAATATTCTTAAACAGATAGTCCTGGCACTGTGCCAGCGGTTGAATATGTGAAAAAACTTCTGTTATATCCTCAACAGGCATTTCTATTTTAGCCAGGAGGCACTGCCGAACAGGAACTGCAAATTCTTCTTTAATCAGCATTCTAGATTCAGAGCAGTTATTATCAGCATACCTGACCAGCATATCAAGACTGATATTAACTGATCCTTCAACAGAATTTTCTATCGGTACAATAATTTCATTATAACTGCCAGTTTTAAAGCCATGAAACAGATCTATTATAGAAGACGAAGAAGAAGGCTCCCTTTTAATATTTTTTCTTTTAATATACTCTTCAAGCGCAATATATGAGAATGTTCCTGCCGGCCCTAAGTACCCGATTTTCTTCATACTATCCCTTGAGTTCCGGATAAAGTAAAAACTCCCCTGTTAAGGCTTTAACATCCTGAGCGACTTTATCTTTTACTTTCATATCATCAATGTTATATATAATATCAACAATCATTTTTGCAATTTTCTTCATTTCCGGTTCTTTCATTCCTCTTGTTGTAACAGCAGGAGAACCGATCCTGATACCTGATGTAACAAAGGGGCTTTCAGGGTCAAAAGGCACAGCATTCTTATTAACTGTAATACCTGCCTCATCAAGAGCTGTCTCCAGTTGTTTTCCAGTAATACCCTTATCAATAAGATTAATAAGAACAAGATGATTATCAGTGCCTCCAGAAACCAGCTTTACACCATAATCAACCAGGGTATCAGCTAAAGTCCTGGCATTAGCAACTACCTGTTTCTGATATTGATTAAACTCCGGCTCCATAGCTTCTTTTAAAGCTACAGCCTTAGCTGCAATAACATGCATAAGAGGACCTCCCTGGGTTCCTGGAAAAACAGCTTTATCTATCTGTTTTTTAAGAGCATCCTTACACAAAATAATTCCACCCCTTGGCCCTCTTAATGTTTTATGGGTTGTGGTAGTAACAACATCAGCATATCTGACCGGATTTGGATGCAGCCCTGCAGCTACAAGTCCTGCAATATGTGCCATATCAACAAATAGAACAGCCCCTGCCTTTGACGCAATGTCGCTCAACCGTTCAAAATCAATTATTCTTGCATATGCAGATGCACCTGCAACTATCATCTCAGGTTTACATTCTTGAGCAATTTTTTCTACTTCTTCATAGTCAATAACTTCATTTTCTTTATCAATACCATAAGGAACAACATTAAAATAAGCTCCTGACATATTAACTGGCGAGCCATGAGTCAAATGTCCACCATGTGCTAAATTCATACCCATAATAGTATCACCAGGTTTTATCAGAGCAAAATAAACCGCCATATTAGCCTGCGCTCCAGAATGAGGCTGAACATTTGCATGATCAGCACCAAAAAGTTTTTTGGCACGCTCTATTGCTAAATCCTCTATAATATCAACATACTCACAACCGCCATAATAACGCTTAGACGGCAATCCTTCTGCATATTTATTGGTCAGGCAGGATCCCTGTGCCTGCATTACAGCAGGAGAAGTAAAGTTTTCAGAAGCAATTAACTCGATTTTATCTCTCTGCCTTCCCAGTTCAGCATTTATAGCATTAAAAACTTCTTTATCCTGCTCACTTATATATCTTAAACTCATATCAAACCTACCGCCTTTCTTACTTCATTAATAGTTTTACCTGCAATAACACGTGCTTTTTTTGCACCATCTTTTAGAACTGCATTTACCTGTTGAGGGTTCTGAAGAAAATATTCTCTTCTTTTACGAACTTCTCTTAAGGATTCATTGATTAATGAAACGCACTCTTTCTTACAATCAACACATCCAATCTCAGCAGACCTGCACTGATCAGCTATAACCTGCTGTCTGATTTTTGTATTATATATCTTATGATACTCATATAAGGGACAGATATCCGGATTACCATGGTCTGTACGCCTTTTACGGGCAGGGTCAGTAAGCATCTTCATAATAAGATTCCCGGTCTCTTTTTCGCTATGAGAAACAGCAATTGTGTTTTGATAGCTCTTGGACATTTTTCTGCCATCAACACCTGGTATAACAGGATAATTTGTTAATCTATCTTCAGGCTCCGGAAATATGTTTGCATATAAATAATTAAATCGCCGGCACACTTCTCTTGTAAGCTCAAGATGAGGCAGTTGATCTTTACCAACAGGAACAACATCCCCCTTATACAGTAATATATCAGCAGCCTGTAAAACAGGGTATCCCAGGAATCCATATGTATTAAGGCTGCTGCCCTTTTCTTCATCTAACATCCCTCTATAAGAAGGGACTCTCGTCACCCATGAAAGAGGTGTTATCATTGATAATATCAAGTGAAGTTCACTGTGTTCCAAAACATCTGACTGAAAAAAAAGACAGCTTTTTTCCGGATCTATGCCAGCAGAAAGCAAGTCAACAGCCAGATCAATTTTATCTTTTTTAAGCTCTTCCGGATGCTCATAAACTGTTGTCAATGCATGCAGGTCAGCTATCATAAAACAGGAATCGAACTCTTCCTGAAGCCTCACCCAGTTTGAAACAGCTCCCAGATAATTACCCAGATGCATTTTACCTGTAGGTTTAATTCCACTTAATAAACGTTTTTTATGCATAATTTTAGTCTCCATTGCAAACATTATTGATCGAAACTGCTTTAAATATCTTTGAAATTTAACTCAATATTGTAATAGGGGCTACTATAAAATACCAGATATTTTTATAATAGTAATGTTTGTAAACTGGCCCACAATAGTGTTGATGGGAAATGAGGCTGATCTTAATGATTGATGTCAATTTAATACTAATATATATATAATATGACGTTTATATACCAGATCTTTATCAACACTATTGTGGGCCAGTTTGTATTTTTTCTGGATATTCAGTCTTATTATGAAAATTACAGCAGGGCTTTGTTTCGAAATATACTATCTGATATACTTTATTCTTAAATGGACATCTTTAGTTTTTATATACCAATATTAATTACAGCATTTACTGTTACTATAATCATTACTCCATTAGTAAAAAAGCTTTCCATACGTGCAGGCCTTGTTGATAAACCTTCTGAAAGAAAGATTCATCAAACCCCGGTACCAAGGATGGGAGGACTGGCCATATTTACAGGGTTTATTATAACTGTATCCGTATGTCTTCCTTTTAACAAACAGCTGGCAGGTATTTTATCCGGAGGACTGATAGTTTTGCTTGTCGGTATTTTAGATGATATTTTTTCTTTAAAACCCTGGATAAAGCTTTCAGGCCAGATAACAGCTGCTTTAGTCGTTTATCATTTTGGTATCTCAATATCCTTTATCTCAAACCCGTTTGGAGGAATGCTTTTTCTAAGCTGGCTGGCGCTACCTGTAACGATTATATGGATTATTGGAATGATGAACATAATAAATCTTATAGATGGGTTAGACGGCCTTGCGGCTGGAATCTCCGCAATATCTGCTGGTGCATTATTTATAGTTGCGCTTAGTACCGGGCAATTTGTTGCAGCTACAATATCAATAGCAATTCTGGGATCCTGTCTTGGCTTCCTGCGCTTTAATTTCTGGCCAGCACAAATATTTATGGGAGATTCAGGAGCAATGTTTCTAGGCTACATTCTTGCAACAACTTCTATTACAGGTGTGCTGAAAAGCACAATAACACTTTCTATTGCTGTTCCCTTAATAGTGCTGGGGATACCTGTTTCAGATACTTTATTTGCAATTTTTAGAAGGATAAAAAATAAACAGGCTCTATTCAAACCGGATACTGAGCATGTCCATCATAAATTATTAGATTCGGGATTTTCTCAAAAACAGGTAGTCTTTTGCAGCTACATTGGATCAATAATATTAGGGCTTATAGCAATTTTTATAACAAAACTATCCGGATTTACTGCCTACATAATATTCGGCATTTGTCTGTTCATATTTTATCAAACTTTTCTAATTTTCAGGAAAAACCTGTTTAGTATACTATCAAAACTCAATATCTTTATATAATCACAATACAGCCTTTTCCAGACATCTGGAAAAGGCTGACTGCAAACCAGACAATACCTTAAAATCATCCAGTAAAAGTAACCGACTTTATAAGTAACGACGCTACAGCAATAAATAAAAGAAAGAACAGCTGTGTACTGACGCACATTAACGAAGTCATTTGAAAACTTTAAGTGTCGGACATTTTACTTTGGAACAGCTATATTTAATTACTCTAATCAATTATCTGAAGTTTT
>JAAEMD010000571.1 GCA_024225875.1 bacterium | reverse complement strand
TCCCATTCCGAGTTTTAACCCAGGTCTTGCCAGATCTTCTATTCCGGTTATATTTTCAGGATTACCTTTTTGTACTGCAATAACAGGAATCATTTCTCCGACTATAGATACTGTCTTCGGGTCTATAAGTTTATCTTTAACTGCATTCTGTATAAAATGCTCCTCACCCGGCAGCATTACATCCCAGGTTTTTATCAGATCCGGCTGGGACATTGCCGCACAAAGATATAAAGTTTCAATCTTTATCCCTGTCTTTTCTGTAAATGCTTTTCTCAAAGGTTCCAATACAGGTTCTAAGCCCTTGCCTGCACCTATCATAATATTTTTTTCTTCTGTAACAGCTTTGTTTTTAACACGTTTCTCTTCTGTTCTTTCACCGCAGCCGGTATTTGCTACGATAATCAAAAGTATAATACTTACTGGTATTACTAAAGATTTATAGAATTGTTGAAGTTTCATCTTTTCTCCTTTTACGAAAAACGAAGCAAGCCAATTAAGCTGCAATTATTACCATCGGCACTTTTATGTGTTTTCAGAGCTTAGTTTTCTTCAAAAGAAAATTTTTAAACAGAGCAAGATATAAGGAGCTTAATAGTAAAAATATTATCGTAAGTCCTACTGCACCTTCAATATTCCCAACTTCAAACTCCAGAAAAATTGCTATTGGCATTATTTCTGTTTTCCCTCTCTGTGCACCGCAAAGTAAGAGGATAGGTACAAACTCACCAACAGCCCTTGTCCATGTCATTACCCCACCGCTGACTATTCCTGTTTTAATCAAAGGCAAAACAACTTTGGTAAATGCCTCAACTTTATTGCAACCGAGAGTGCGGGCAGCCTCTTCATATCGAGGGTCAAGATTATTAAACGCTTCTTTTATTGCAATTATGGCAAACGAACAAGAAATGCTGAATTGGGCCAGCACAATTCCAGGCACAGAAAAAACAAATCTTAAAATGTTGTTTTCTATAAAACGACCAGGCATCGTGTTAAAAAAGACAAGCAAACAAAGGCCAACTACAAGGGGCGGCAGGACAATAGGCAGCTCAATAAGTGTATCAAGTATCTGTTTGCCTCTGAACTCATAGTGAGAGAAACAATACCCAGTGGGAATCGCAACTATAATAGCGAGACATGTTGTAATAACAGAGGTTATTAAGCTCAGCTTTATTGCAAAAAGTGTTGAATCGGATGTTACATTTTTCC
>JAAEMD010000570.1 GCA_024225875.1 bacterium | reverse complement strand
TTTAAAAATTATAGGGTTTTAATGACAGAAAGCCCGCAATAAAAATCAGTTCACTAAGTTGCATGTAACAAAAAACTATTAGTATTGTAACGGTACCGACCGGTACCGTTACAAAAACATTCAAATCTTTCCCTAATCTTGATTGGTTTACCCCTCGTCACGAAAAATATTGGCTGTAAAGATAGAATTCAAGGGACGTAGAGAAAGGTGTCACTATGAAAACATAGTGACACACCTTTCAGGGAATATTCCTCAAATTTAGCAAATTTTTACTTAAGTTTTTATAAAAAAAATTAGTCATCTACAATTACAGGTAATTGTATATGGGTTATAGCTTGCTCTAAAATTTCGATAGTATTCATGAAAACTTTAGTATATTTGCTTATCTTTTCTGAATATTTAATATAAGCAGTATTATAAAAATTACGTAAAATAAAATTTATAAAAATAGATGGTGTAAGCGGTGCTGAAACAGGTATGCGACAGTTCTGATACTGGCCTAAAGTAAGGTGTGATTTAGGATGATCTACGACAATAACAACATCTTCTCTACAATCAAAGTCAAATCGTAATGGAAAAGGTACAATATTCTTTTTGATAATATCTGCATAAATACAATCTTCTTCATAAATTTCTGGATTATTTTGAAATTCTTTCAAATATGGAGAAGGAAAAAAGGCAAGGCGATGACTCTGTAAGGAGTTTTCATAAAATTTATACATTAATTGTATCAGTGCCCCATCAATCATTTTTAAATTATATGCCTGTGTTCTAAGTAGTTCATTGTATATTTCTTGATATGATTTATTTTTTAAAACAATGCTTAAGTCAGATTTTCCAAAATCAATTTTTTTAATATTAGGAGGCTCTTTTCGTAGAGAAGGAAATCTTTGTTGTTCACATAAACTACATTCAATTAAATCTATTGTTAACCTTTCCACCTGTGTTCGAATTTTTTCTGGAGTGATCATTTATATTCTCTTATCTTTATCTTCTAATATTTTTTTAAGTATTTGAACTTGATCAGAATTAAGATCTTCAAGCAGAACTGACCTATTCTCTAAATTTTTGACCAGCTCACTTAAAGAATTGCCACTCTTACGAACTTTTATTTTTTCTTTTTCTGTCATGTCACGATTAACAATGTTAAGTTTTTCTCTAAGTTTTTTAGTTGGGTACTTAAATTTTAGTTTAAATTTATTGTCTATAACAGATTTAAATTCTTGTTGAAGTAACTTCATATTTTCACCAACACCCAAAATACGAACCCAAGCTTTGCTTCGTGTTATAGCGGTAAAAAGTTGGTTTCTCACAGTTGCAAGGCTACCAAAAGAATCATAGCAATCTTGGCTATTAATAATATACACCATTCCTGCTTCATTACCCTTTGCACGATAAATTCCAGTGAAAACAATTGAGTTATCTTCAGGCAAGAAAAATATATCAGGAGTAGTATCAACACCTGTAAGATGAGAATTTATATTCTTTTTAAACAGATTAGCACGTATTGTGCCCACAGCATTTTTTGTTTTTAACGGATTAGGATTAATTACAATAATATCATCAACTCGTAACTCATCTTCTGAAAGATTTTTTTGAATTTCTTTAACCAACCAACTTTCCTGTTCCTTAGTTGAGTTAAAAGAATGGAACTGTATCAAATCATCAATTGTGGAATGTTTTTCTAAAAATTTTGGACTACTTTTATCTGTCCTTTCTAAGGTAACATCCTTCCCATCTTTTAACTCTCCATCGACAACAGAATAACCAACATCTTCCCAAAGTTGGCTATGGTCAAATATTTGAATTAACCCTGTTCTAGTTTTAGAATCTTTCTTTCTATAAATTCCAAAACCTAACGCATGTGCTGTAGTTAAAAGTGGTTTTGAATTTCGGTAACATTTTTCAAGGATTATGTCCTGAGATTTATCGTTTAATTTAACTAAAGGATTACCATACTTATCTTCACCAAATATTTCTTTTGGTGAAGGCAATGATTCTGAACTAAGGTTCTGTAACTCATCATATGCATATACTAGCCGCTTCTTATCTCCAAGGATTCTATAGCAAATGCGAAAAAATGGACTTGGAAAATCTTGTGCTTCATCAACTAAAATAGCATCAAACATAGGTTCAATATCGTGTTTTATAGAGTCTAAAGCTTGTTGGCATGCTCCTCCAAACTCATTTCCTTTTCCAAATTTACTTGCAGCTCCAGCATAATCAAAATATTCTACTTCATTTATTGTACAGAAATTATAGTAAATGCCTTCACGTTGACCACCACCAGGGGCACCCCAAGCATGAATTATTTTTAACTTCTCCCAATTCGGTTCTTCTCCTGTTTGCTCTATTGTAAAAGTATTAATAAGCCTACGGAATTGACCTTTTAAAGAACGAGTCTGAAATGTTACAGCAAGATTCCATTCTGGATTTTGAGAATGTAAGTACGCTGCTTTTAAGGCCAATATAATTGTTTTACCAGATCCCGCTAATCCTCGAATTCTTTGTACTGTATCAACAGTCTCAATAACAGCTCTACTTTGTTGATTATCAAGATTTGCAATTGATTCTTCAAGTTTTTGTAGTTTTGCCCCTTTTGAACTATCTTTTACAACAGTTCTCTTTTTGATACCTTTTCGTATTGTAGATATTGATTGGATTATAGATAATAATTGCTTATAGTTATTAAAACTTTCTATAGTTTCGCTACTTATGATTGCTACCAAATTATTATCAGTACAGACTGGATATGCTTTATCTATTTCGGCATCATTAATAACCATAGGTGCATATGTAATAACCTTTATTGGAACATTTAACTTTCTACCACTCATAAGAGATCTATGGTTTCTGAGTTTCGCCTCTAGTTTGTTATACATATCATCCTGTGTTGCTTTGTAATCATCAGGCAGATTTCCTTCAATTATATGAAAAATTATAACTCCGCTAACTGGAGAAATAAAAATAGCATCAATGGGATAACGACCCTCTGGGGTCGAAAATATTGGATATCCAATATAGAGTTGTCCAGTTAATTCTTGTTCTTTTTTAAGTATGTCTATTAGCCGTTGACTACTAACTGGAGTCTTTGTTGCTCCCTTAATTATTTCTATCATATATAAAATTCCTTGAATCTATTTTATTAACTCCACTATAAGCAAAATTTTGGATGTTTCCCACTTTTTACACACAGTTGATATTTAATAATACGCCTATACAATTATCATAAAGTAACAACTTTGGTTAACCTTTGATATCAAAGCTTATCAATTACACAGTAAATAAGTGTGTGTAAAAAGTGGGACACACTCAAGTTTTCTACCAAAAGATGATAATCACCATCTTACTCATTTTTAAAAATGAGTATGTGGGTTACGGATTTCCAGTGTCAGTATCTTTGCAGCTACTATACAGCCAGTTTAATATCCTGCAATTATTGTTAATACCAAATTATAAGTGTTATAATATTGATACTACCTGATGGTAATAATTATATACACTCAAAATTTGCTTTTCTGCAAGGTGTGTTTCAAACACTTGTTTTAATTCATTGGTAAATGCAAACTTTAAACCGCTATATATCTATAGAAAGAACTCAATACAATCAAGCAAACGAGAGCACAGAACAAAAATAAGGTAATTCAAAAAAAACTATTGAATCTTAACTTTTGTGACAAAGTTAAGATTGGGTAAAATGAGAATATCCTCTGGTTACAGATAATTACAGGATTTAGCGCAAATTTCCTAAATTTTTTCCATTTTGAATCTTAAGTTTCTGTGCTAATTGCTCTATAACTTAATATTAAAAAAAAGCGTGAACGTGTCACGGATTAATGTCTTAATGGATATCTCTATAATTATAAGTGACATCTAATGGGTCAGAAAAACTACCCCTTTCCAAGCCTCTTTGAAATTTTTCGACCTTTCAGCAGGTAACTTCCGGATTCAAAAATCCGGGCATTTCATTCTACCCAGGCACAAAACCGACACTTTTTTGTTACAGGATAGGAGTCCTATAGCGGTTTCTGAACTTGGAGGTTACTTGCTGGGAGAT
>JAAEMD010000569.1 GCA_024225875.1 bacterium | reverse complement strand
TTGAGGCAACTTCATTCTAAAATTCGCGATAAAGTCGGCACCCATACGGCTAACAGGCTTTTGCAAAATATACGTACAACTTTTAATCTCCTCATTAAACATGACTATAATATTCCTCAGAACCCAGCAACAATGATTGACTTGTTTAAAGAACAGAGTCGAGCGCGATATATTAGGGAAGATGAAGTCGAAAGGTTTTTTACAGAACTTATGAAGTCAAATAATCAAATCTTTAAAGATTTCGTCCTAATAGCACTTTTCACATCTAAGCGTAAGAGTAATGTCTTAGCTGCTGAATGGAGCGAAATTGACTTCAATAAAAAGCTGTGGACAGTTCCCGGCGAGAAGACCAAGAATAACGATGACGATGTCACAGTTCTTGATGATACAGTGCTTGAAATTTTAGTTCGTCGTCAAAAAGAGCAGAAAGAAAAGAAAATTGATACTAATTGGATATTTTATTCACCTAGTAGTAAAAAAGGCTATTATGCTGACCCTTGGCATGCTTGGCGCTATTTATTAAAGCGTGCCAATATAGAAGACCTGCGCATCCATGACTTACGCCGCACCCTTGCTAGCTGGATGGCTAACCAGAATGTAAGTTTACATATGATTGCCAGTGTGCTTGGTCAAAAATCTACAAGTGTTACACCAACATATGCCCGCCTCAGTGTCGATCCTAAGCGTGAAGCGGTAAGTAATGCCGTTGCCGAGATACTTAAAGTTGGAAAACTTAAGCTTGGTGACAACGGCTTGGAGTTTGATAATGTGCGCAAGAGAGTTCAGGCCATAGCTGAGAAGCTTTTAGAGAATAATGAGTTACTGGATGATGTTGAAGAATACATAAAAAAATATTAATCAAAGGAAACATTTTTTTTAAAATATTCTTCTGTGTCAATTTTTATTAAAAATTTTATAAATTCATCTTTTTTTTCTGGTGCACTATAATAATCGACTACCTCTTGAATTAAATTAA
>JAAEMD010000568.1 GCA_024225875.1 bacterium | reverse complement strand
AGTATCAGGCTGATTGGGCTTCTGGTAAAGCTTACATAAAGCCCGATAGACTTCATTTGTTTTTGGCTAATCAGATAGAAAAAAAGGCGGCTTAAGTTTTGTTTATGATGGCTAAATTACACTCTTTTCTTGACGTGACCTAAAAAAAGCACGAATCTGCTTTAATAAAGCTTATTTAATAGATCCAGGCTCCATTAAAAATAAATCCGGTCAGTCTGCTAAAGATCCAAAGATTCCTTAATCCAGGCTGTTACTGTTTCTAAATTATGTGCAGGATGAATGCCATCCATAAATACAACTGTTTCATCTTCTTTTAATTGAGATGAAAATGTCTAGTAGTGCTTTTTGAATGCTGCTTGATCAAAAGAATTCATTCCGGAAGGTAAAATATATGTTGGCGTTGTCACAAAACAGGGTGATTTAGCCAGAAAAACAATAAAAAAGGAAATAAAGGTAAAAGGGGCGCTCCCTTAAAAAGAGAGTTCATAAGTTAACAAAAACTTTTATATCTTCCATAAAATCGATAACCATTCCTTCCACCAGTGCTTTTTTTTCCTGGCAAACCTGAAACACCATTCTTTACGTATAGCCTGAATATCGGACTGCTGCCACCATTTTTCTATCCCGGGCCAAATCTCATTAACTTTATCAGCAGCAGCAGCAGCATTACCAAAAATAACACCAGCTTTTTCAAGTTCCTCAAACAAGGGCTCTGCCTGCTGGCACATTTTCCATAAAGACTTATCCCAGAACCCGATAAAAGGGATATTGGCAGATATAACAATCAGCAGCGTTGTCATAGGCTGATCAATCACAACCAGCCGGCTCTTCAGTATTTTTGAATTAAGATCTCCTTCACAAACAGCAATATCTTTATAGGTTTTTTTAATGTATTGCAGCTCATTTAATGATCCTGTAGTGTGTGGGTATGGCCTGAATAATACCTGTTTTAAAATATTCTTATCTAATAATGAAATAAATCTCTTTTTCTCTTTTCCATATAAAAACAGTTCCTCATTAACAGGGCCGCTCTGAAATACAGTTGAATGTAACGGGTTTATGTCACCACTAACAAATATCAGTTTATTATCTTTAAATTTATGTCTATCCGAAAATTTTTGTAGAAAAGGAGAAGGCAGATCATAAATTCTACCCTTATATTGATCATGTTTTTTCCAGCCCCAGGAAAAAAAACCATAGTAATTATATTCTAAAATCGCTCCCACCAGAGACTGTAGTTGTCCATACGCACCACCATGCTGGGTACAAATAACTTTTTCACCATGCATAAGAGCATGCCCAAGATAATACTTCATCTGTTCATGAAAATGATTTACAGGGCCAGTTAATCTTATTTTTCCTTTAGTATATCTTTTACTTTTTGCTCTTTTATTATAGCGATAAAAATACTCATTAAAAGATAAGGGCATGGTCTCTCTGATAATTTCCTCAATGATAGAAATAAAAGATTCCGGCATTGTTTTCAAAAGATTTTCATCCGGCTGCTCCAGAACAGGGCAAATAAAATTATCTTCATCAGTTTTTCCTGCAGGTTTAAGGGCCAGGATAATAGAAAGTATAATTTGTCCTGTATCTCCCAGCCCCTTAATACCAATACACCTTCTGCTTCTATAATCTTTTATACTCTCATCCTGTATTGCCGGTGCTATATCAAACTCCTGCGCTTTCCTTTTCCAGGATGCCGGCATCTCCCTGTCAGTAATCCTGGTTAAAAGCCAGTGGTGGAATAGACTGCTTGACATACCTCTTTGATAAAAATCAAAAGTATCCACAAAACGCCATTCCTGTTTTTTATTAAAGACATAAACTTCAAAACACTCATCCTTATGAGATGCCGTAAATTCCCTGACATTAAGAAAATGCATCCAGGCACAGGCAGTTACTAAATACAGCCAGTTAAAAAGCACCGGCTCCCAGAATTTACAGGAATAATTCACATTATGTAAGCAGTTAAGCTCTATAGCCAGCTTTGGCAAAAAATAGTATCTCGCTATATTTTCAACTAACAGCTGGTTCTTTTTTGTGTATTTTCTGCCTGAATTAATATATGACATCAATACAGATTCGTCATAACTGTAATCATCCGTACCTGGAAAACAACCTGCCCAGAAAGGGATATCCCTGCTTTTATTATATGCCCTGTCAATTTTTCCTAAATACAGCTTTTTCATTATGTTATTTTAACATATTAGTAACAAATAACATCAATCTCTTCCCTATTCGTGTAGCACAAGTTATCATGTTGTTATGAGATTACCACAAAATAGAAAAAGATGGCATTATTGTAATATTGACCAGGAAAAAATAAACAAGTTGTCATCTGAGTTAAATTTAGACCCTCTTTTAGCAAAGATCCTTTTAGCCAGGAATACAGGGAACGGCAAAAAAGAAGAAATTTTAAAATTCATCTGCCCACCGGATACAATGATTACAGACACTTATGGTGTATCCAGCCCTGAGAATTTACTGAAAGCTACAGAACGTCTTCAACGTGCTATAGCCCTTGAAGAAAAAGTGATGGTCCAGGGAGATCCTGACGCAGACGGAACAACAGGGGCTGCGGTACTGATTATCGGGCTTAAAGCTCTGGGGCTGGATGTTTATTATGATTTTCCCATAAGACCAGTTGAAGGGCATGGGATACAAACAAGAATTATAGATCAATCAAAAAAACTTAAAGCCAATTTATTAATTACTTCTGATTGTGGCAGCAACGATGTAGTAGTAACAAACTATGCAAACTCTGTCGGTATTGATGTTATTATCACAGACCATCATAAAATAAGTAAAAACCTGCCAGACGCATATGCGATAATAAATCCCTTTCTGGTACCGGACGATAATCCGGCAAAATTTCTTGCCGGTGCGGGAGTTTCCTTTAAACTTATACTTGCTATATTTGAAAGGCTCGGCAGAACTATCTCCAAAGATCTTATGGATCATTTATTAGCAATTACTGCTCTTGGGACCATTTCGGACAGAATGTCTTTTATCAGCCCTATGAATCGCATAATAGTAAAAAAAGGCATTGAAGCGTTAAATAATACTCATAAAGAAGGACTGAGAGCATTAAAGATGATTAGCGGTTCTTATATTAAAAAGTATAAAGCACGAAACATAAGCAGAACCATTTCTCCAAGATTAAACGCTCCTGGACGTATTGGCAATAGACATGAAAACATACCGGACTCACGTATTGTTGTGGATCTTTTAATTTTAGGTACTGGCAAAAAAAATGCAAAAAAAGCGAATAAGGTTTTAAAAAAGTTCGATTATGTAATAGAAAAAGATTTAAGAATAAAACAGGAGCCGCATGCACAAAAGGAAGCGCTTTTAGTTGATGATGTAAATGAAAAAAGAAAATATATAACAGTTGCAATTGAAAATGAAATAGACCGCTTAATTAAAGAACAGGTAAAGGACACCGATAAAATAACGATTATAAAAGGTCATAACTGGAACCCCGGTGTAATTGGTATTGATACTGATCGGCTTCGTGATCGCTTCCTTCGACCTGCTATGATCTTAACAGAATATACTAACAGCCCTTATATCAGAGCATCCATAAGAAGTATACCAACAATTAATATGTACAAGATAATGGAGTGCGTTATAAATAAATTTGAAGCAAAACATAATCGTTCAATATTTAAAGTTGAAGTAGAAACCATGCTTGGCAAAAGAATGGTTAACGCGTTTGGAGGGCATGCTCAGGCCTGTGGTTTTACTTTTCATAAAAATGATATTTCTGAGCTGCTTAGAATTATCCGCCTTGAAATGGATTCTCTGCCTGAAGATAAGTTTAAGTATTCATATGAAATTATCGATGAGACAAAATATCAAGATATCAATCATAATTTAATCAATAAGCTGGATACCTTAATGCCTTATGGACAGGTCTTCGAATATCCACTATTTATTATTAAAAACTGTACCTTAAGCAAAGCAAGATCATTTGGTAATAAGTATCAAAAGAATAGAACTCCGCATGTAGAATTTCTTGTTTTACGACCGGAAAATATATCTATAAAATCAGCACCAGCGCATATAGATGCTGTTGGCTTTGGTCTCTGGGAACAGTATTGTGAGGTTGTAAGTAATAACACTGGAACAAAATACGATCTTATTTTCACTGTCGACATAGATCATCACAAATCAAAAAAAGGAACATCTAAATCCAGATTACGTCTTAATGTTATGGATATAAGAAGAGCTGAGTGCTAGCCAAAAACAATCCTCTGCCTTTATAGTCAGCTTTGTTGTATTTATAAAACCTCTAGCTTTTAGACTCTGAAGAAGCTTTAGATTTATTGTCATTAACGTAAAATCCAGAGCCCTTAAAACTAATTGCTATATTAGAACCTATAACCTTTTGTATATTACCATCACATTCCGGACAGTCTTTTAACGGATCTGCTGAAATACTTTGAAACATCTCAAAACAGTGATTACATTTAGAACATTTATATTCATAAGTAGGCATTTTTTCTCCCTATTTACCCCAAAAGTTATTTTTTGTTGTTTTTCAAAGCTTCAAATTGTATCAATTTTTCTACAAGTTTATCAATACCTTCCAGGGATTTACCAAAACCTGCCCAGTCATTTTTAACAGCATAGTTCTTAAAGGATTTAAATTCATTTAACAAGCTTTTTAACAGCGACGGCACATTATCTTCACTTTTTTCTTCCGGATCAAGACTTTCCCCGGCCTCTTCCTGATCTTTCATTTTTTCTTCATGACCGAAAACAGAAGCAATCGCATCATCTAAATTATCATCCATAATAACTTTATCGTCATAAGAAACTATTACCCGCTTCAGCTCCGGAAATTTACTTTGAGTTGCCTGCAGGTATATAGGCTCCATATAAAGCAGAGAATCTTTTATCGGCACCACCATAATGTTTCCTCTTATAACTCTTGATCCTGCCTGGCCCCATAATGTAAGCTTTTGTGATATTTCAGTATCCTGATCTATACGAGACTCTATCTGCATAGGCCCATAAATAGTACGTTCTTTAGGAAACTTATATACTTTTATCTTTCCGTACTCATCAATATCCGACTTTGCAACCATCCAGGAAATCATATTGTTCTTATTAGAAGGCGTAAACGGAAGCATCAGCACAAAACTGTCTTTTGTTTCTCCAGGCAGTTTTGTAACCATATAATATGCGTCCATAAACTCTTCCGTATCTCCATGCTTTTGTTTTGGTATACCCCACAGATCTTCTCTATTATAAAAGACCCTGGGATTTGTCATATGGTATGTTTTGTACATATGCGCCTGAACCAGGAACATTTCTTTTGGATAACGAAAATGCTGCTTCAATTCATGCGGCATTTCATCTATCTTTTTAAACATTCCTTTATAAATCCTGGAGTAAGTTTCAATTACAGGGTCTTTTTTATCTGTAATGTAGAAACTGACTTTCCCATCATAGGCATCAACAGTTGCTTTAACTGCATTCCTGATATAATTTATCTGTCCCTGTATTTTGTCTGAATAAGGAAAGTTGTTTGAAACTGTATAACCATCTATAACCCAGACTAACCTGCCGGCAGCTGTTATTGTCAGGTACGGGTCTCTGTCAAAAAACAGGAACGGCGCTATTTTTTGAACTATTGTCTTTATGTCCCGATCATATAATAAACGGCTGTCAGAATTTATAAGAGAACTGATTAAAAATTTAAGATCTGAAAATTTCAAAGCATACACAAATCTTTTAGAAAAATTATCTAAAACTATTCCACCTTTTCCCGCGTATTTTGTATATTCGTTCTGATCTCCTTTAGGATAGTTAAATTCCTGTTCTTTAGTATTAACAATAATGTAATCAGAAGTTATTTCACCAAAATAGATCTCCGGCCTTGATATAGAAATACCAACAGAAGAAACCGGGGGTAAATCTTTAACATAAAAGTACGGCAGCCCCTCTTTTGTTATCTTACTTACCGGAGACATACACAGGCCATACCCATGTGTATATACCAAATGCCTGTTAGTCCAGGTTTGTGCTTTTTGAGTTAACTTTGTTGAGTCCAGTTCACGTGCTGATAACATAACCTGCTGAAGACTGTTATTTATCATATACCTGTCTACATCTATATTTTGAAATTCATAATATAATCTGATTTCCTGTAGCTGGCTGAATGTCTTTTTTATTGGTTCTTGATTCCATAGTCTGATATTATCAATAATTGCCGGGTTATTTTTTATATCTCCATAGTTAAGATCATTAGTTGCAGAAAAAGGTTGCTCCTCTATCTTATCCAGATTATATGCCCGTCTGGTATATTTTATACTGTTTTCAATATAAGGCTGCTCCTTAACCATTTCATTAGGCTCTACAATATAACTTTGAACCAAACCTGGATATATACCACCCAGAACAATAGATACAACAATAATACCTCCCAGAAAATATACAGGAACCTTAAAACCCGGTCTAAATGCCCAGATAAACAGGATAATTGATTCAATAAAAAACAGCAGGGTTATAATTCTATATGCCAGAAGTCTGGCATGAATATCAGTATAACCGGCCCCAAAAACTATACCCTCTACAGAATATAAAAGATCAAACCACTGTAACCATTTTCCAACAGTAATAACCAGCAGCATTAAGCCCAAAAGAATAAACAGATGGCTCTTAATCCTGTTCAAACCAGGAATCCTGTTAAATGCTGCTTTTAGAATATTTTTAGAAAAGTATACTGCTCCGGCAATTAATATTGAAAAAAATAAAAGCCAGAGCAGCCAGGCCTGGATACTCTTAATTAAAGGTAACGAAAAAATATAAAAAGAAATATCTTTATTAAAGACAGGGTCACTTAAATTAAAAAGCGCACCATGTATAAATTCATATATTTCCTGCCACCAGACTTTAGCAGAAAGCCCCATAAATACAGACAGGCAAATCAATCCGATGTTAACAATAATATTAACTTTATTTTTTATATTTATCTCAGGACTTAAGGAAAAGTTATCCTTAACTCTGATAAAGAACTGGTTCACAAACGCAGAAAAAGGGTTATCATCTGCTACATCTCTTTCAACATAGTCTGATGATACGCGTTTAGCTATATTAATATTTACTACCAGCCAGAAGTAAGCTACCGCTGCAAAAAAAGCAAATACTATTGCTTTTGACCTGAAAACAAACCACCAGATATTATCAAATCCAAAAGATTCAAACCACAAAACTTCCGGATATAAAGAAATAACCGAATAGAAAATTATAAATAAAGTTATTACTGCAAAAGGCAATAAAATATATTTTAGATTTTTCATTTATCCATCTTCTGGTAGCGGCGACTGGACTCGAACCAGTGACAACACGGGTATGAGCCGTGCGCTCTAACCACCTGAGCTACGCCGCCAAAAATTGATTTTGTATAACACAGGTTTATATTTATAACATGTTCAACAATCTTTTTAAAGAACGTAACTCATTAACAGTCAGTCTTTTAAATGCGCCTTCTTTCAATTCCTGTAACTGAATATCGCCTATAGATATTCTCTTCAGTTTTTTAACTTCATAATTCATCTGCTCAAAAGATCGTCTGACAATCCTGTTTCTACCTTCATTAATTGTTACTATAACACTAACATCCGATACAATATCAACATTTGTAAATCTTACAGGACCATCTGCCAGAATAAGACCGGACAACAACCTTTCAATGTCCCGTCTGATAATTCTCTTATTTAATGTTACTTTATATACCTTATTGATATGATATCCGGGATGACTCACTCTGTTGGCAAATTCTCCATCATTTGTAAATAAAATCAGCCCTTTTGTATTGCGGTCAAGCCTGCCAACCGGAAAAATATTTTGAGGAACACCGGACATATAATACTTTAAATCCCGGCGCCCTTCAGGATCAGCCAGTGTGCTGATAACATTTTTCGGTTTATTAAATTTATAATAATAGAACTCAGGTCGAAATATTATTTTTTTTGAATTTACAGTAACCAGATCTTTATTGATTATGATTAATTTGCTGATACTATAAACCGGATTACCGTTAACTTTTATCCGGCCTTCCTTCAATAAAGACATAATCTCTCGCCTTGATATAGACAGTTGTGATGATAAATACGGCCCCAGCTTCAGGGTTTTCTCTTTTTTTTTATATTTTTTCATTTATTCTCCTAATCAATAACTGCTAAAGCATTATCTGCAACAATCATTTTTTGTAAAGGGATATCAACATATAGATGGTCTCCTGATAATTTTATATTATTGGACCGCATTTCAATATTACCTTTACCAGAAAACCTCTCCTGAGCAGAAAACCAGCATAAATCATTTGCTTTTAAGAAAACAAGCCTGTCTTCCAGAATAAATTTTGCGGAAGCCTTTTGCAACTCCATATCATCCTTATCAAGCTCAATCTTTGCTCTCACGGATTTAATTTTCACAAAAAGTTTTTCGTCCTTAAACAGGTCACCATCAACCTCATCTAACAATGCTGTATTGGACCCCCTGTCTATCTGAAGATATTTTGATGATATTTTCCAGACTTTTTCCCCCATATCAATCTTTGATATCTTTACATTTTCAAAAATAAAATCAGGGTTTTTGCCTTTTTTTTCAATAAGTCTAATTTGAGGCTCTTTTAAAGAAAACATTACTATAAATACAAATACAGTTATTATTAATAAGTTTTGCAGCAACTTTAAATATTTATTAATCTTTATCATCAGGTCTCACCAGGGACTCTTCAGACAAGAGCCTGCCCACAATACAGGCTTCTGCAAAGGCAGCAAAATAGTTGCCCTTTCTTCTATAACCTTCTTCAAGCAAAAAATGAATAGCTGCAGCATCAGGCTCTATTTTTATTGCCTTTTTACACCACTTTATACATTCATCCAGATTATTTTTTTCTCCTTCTATCAAGGCTATATATCCCATCGCCCAGATATGTTCCGGATACTGCTGCAGTATCTTTTTGAACTCTTCGATTGATTTATCTTTTTTGTTCTCAAAGTAATAGCCAAACGCGAGTTTAAATCTAGGCTTCCATTCTTCAGGCTCTTTTTGAACAAGAGGCAGATATTTTCCTATTACAGCAGATGAGTATGATTCAGGTATTTTTTTCAAGATCTCCAGTCCCTTAAGGATACGACCTGTATAAGCATAGCACATAGCTAAATCAAATCTTCTTTCATTTGACTCCGGATTTTCTTTATACAACCTTCTTTTTTCTCTGGTTTCTTGAACAAGTTCTTCAGGAATTACATAAACCCTGGCAAAAACCTGATTACAAATAAAAACACCTGCCAGCATAATAAATACAGGAATTTTTACACAATGCCAGAAAGTATCAGAGTTTGTCTTTAAAAACCTTTTCACTTTTATCCGGAAACCCTTTATATATAGTTTCAATTTATTCTTCATAAAATTACTCTGTTTAATGTTATCAGGATTAACGTTTATCCTGATATATTAGAAAAATATCATTTCTAACATTAATATTAAAAATCTTTATAAAGGCCCTCAGCTGAGGCTTATAGTTTCTATTTATCATATATAGTCCGGCATACCATATTATCCTGAGAATAATATCAATAAACAATATACATCGATAAATAAGATAAAACACTTGATTATAATGCTTATAGCATAAATACAGTCCACCCCTGTAGCCTTCTATAATTGGACCTTCGACCCTGGTTTTAGTTGACTCGCCTCCGAAATGGACCACCTCAGCCTCAGGCATATAAATAAGATTCAGCCCCATTTTTTTTATCTGCATACATAAATCAATATCCTCATTATAGAAAAAAAAATTCTCATCCAGCCCGCCTGTTTTTGCTAATATATCTTTCCTGGTTAAAAAAGCTGCCCCTGATATAAAACCAACCTTCCTGGGACGGGTTCCTTTATACTGCCATCTGCCCAAAAAACTACCTGGCACCTGTAATGTCCTGTCTCTATTTAAAAGTCTGGGGCCTGTAACACCTGTGTCTTTATTCTGTTCATAGTATTTAACCAGCTTTGATAATGCGTCCGGATCAATTATGGTATCGTTATTTAATAAAAATATATAGCTTCCTTCTGCAATAGATATACCCTGATTATTGCCACCGGAAAAACCCTTGTTTTCATCATTGAAAATTGCAGTAATACTATCGCCAGCATCAACTATTTTTTCCACTGAATTATCAACAGAAGCATTATCAACAACTATAATTTCAAAGCTGAAATCTGTTTTGCTTAATAAAACAGATTTGATACAGTCCTGAATATAGCTGGCCCCATTGTAATTAACAATAATTACGCTTACCAGCGGAGAGTTTTTCATTTTCTTTATTTAGTTCCGTCCTGTAATAACGATCTGTATCCAGAAACTCAAACTGTTCGCTTACTGGATTAACCAGCAGTCCGTTCTTTCTGGATGAGGTAACAATTACATTATTAATTAAGTCCTGCTTAAGCTCCTGGTTTGATAAACCCTTATCCTCCACAGTCATCTCCCAGACAAGTGAGCTTTGAACAGCATCTATCTCCACACCAACTTTCTGCCTGATTTTTCTCATATATTTACTATCATCCAGTAAGCCCGGGCTTTTAACTTTTATTAAAAATTTTGTTTCAACGGACATTCTGCCGGAACATGGCAGCAGCGACAAATAATAACTTTCTTTATTTGGATTTAATATATAATACGATTTATCAATTATATTTTTGACCCGTAAAACGGCCTCATTTTTAGAACAACCTGAAAATTTCAATTCCCATAATCTGAATTTCTTTAGTTTTTTTAGTTTATCGTATTTTAAAAGCATTGTAATTGCGTCAAAAGCCGATAAACAGTTTAAATCCGTATTTTTTAAATATGAAAACAAGTCTATACTAATCAAGATTTCATCTCCGAAATATAATCATGCAGCGATAAAAAAAGTTTTTGCCAGGGCCCATGCACATCTACACCTTTTCTAAACTCATCATATTTCAGCTCAGCCCATTCACTCTGAATCCAGTACGGTATTTGTTTGAGAAGAACAGCTCTCTCCGGATGAGGCATTATCCCAAGAACATTACCTTTTTTATTACAAATACCTGCAATATCCATAACAGTACCGTTGGGATTCACCGGAAAAACACCCTTTTCGCCAGTTGCAGAACAGTAGGTAAAGGCTGTTAAATCCGAAACCTCTTCCTTAATATCAGAAGCCAAAACAAACTTACCCTCTGCATGATTTACTGGAACCGGTAAAACATCTTCTTCTTCAAAATATCTTGTAAAAGCGCTTTTCGCTGGATTTTTTACCTTAACGTAAACCCAGTCACATAAGAAACCAAAAGGTTTATTATCTTTTGTGTTATGGGCCAGCGATACCTCAATCTCATGTTTACCACCTGTATCAGTGATAAGCCCTGTCTCAGCTAAAATCTGACAACCGTTACATATTCCCAGCACCGGCATTCCTTCTTCTACAGCTTGTTCCAGATATTCCATTACAGCCAGTTTAGCTGAAATTACACCAGCCCGCACCCTGTCCTGAAAAGAAAAACCGCCTGGCAATATATAGCCATCAAAGGATCTGAACTTTTTCTCATCACAATTCCACCTGATAATTTCAGTTTCAAAGCCAGAGTAATCAGCAGCTCTTGCTGTTTCATATTCACAGTTACTCCCTGGAAACTGAATAACCCCTAACCTGTTCTTCATATTTTATCCTGCCCTGGTTTCTATTTAAATAAATTTCTTTCTGCATTAATTGCAGCTATCATCCCGTCTGAAACAGCCGTGGGGATTTGTCTAATCTGTTTTGAGCGGATATCTCCTGCCGCATAAATACCTTGTATATTAGTCCTCATAAATTCGTCTGTTATTATAAATCCAGCCTCATCAACCATGATATCTACACTTAGTACAGTCTTTGACGGGACTCTGCCTGTATACACAAAGACACCCTTCACATCAACCCATGTATACTGATCATTATTAATATTAACTATCTTTATTTTTTCAAGTTTATCAATTCCAAAGGCATCTACCACCCTGGAATCCCACATTGTTATTATCTTAGGGTTATTTAACACCTTTTCCTTAAGCATTCTTACAGCTTTTATATTATCCGATCGGTGTATTAAATATATTTTATTTACAAATCCTGACAGATAGTCCGCTGCATAACAGGCGCAGTTCCCACCACCCATAACAGCCACATCCTGATCTTGATAATTAGCAACATCACATTTTGCATAATACGATATCCCCCTGCCGACAAATCTCTTTTCAAAATCTGTTTCAAGACGGGTTGGTTTTAAGCCGGCAGCAATTATTACAGTTTTTGCTCTATAGGCATAACCAAGGGAAGTTTTTATTGTTTTTATTGGATTATGAATATTCAGGATATCTTCAACTTCCTCACAAGTATAAAAGATATTATACTCATTCATATGCTTTTCCATCTGACTGGCCAGTTTTTCACCAAAAATACCACCAGGAAAACCAAGGTAGTTATCAACAACATAAGCAGAAGCAGTATCACCACCAGGCAAAGCTTTCTCAATAATCAGGACTTTAAGCTTCGCTCTTGCCGCACACAAGGCCGCAGACATTCCTGCAGGGCCGGCGCCAATAATAAGCAAATCAAAGTATTCCCCGTTTTTAGGCTTTAGCTTTTCCGTTTCAACCAGTGTTTCTTCAAACATATAATTTCTCTATTTTTTTTATTTTTTTACACTTGACTCTGACAGTATTATTCTGGCCCTGCCTTTAGTTATTAACTTTCCCGTATCCAGATAAATCCATATTGTATTTCCTGATAATGTATCTTTATCTTTTTGTACCTGAGGATTTCCAGTCAACCTTATCTTCTTCAACTTTATATCATACTCTGCTTTTTCAGCTGTACCTGTTATATCTTTAAGAAAAAACTTCACTTTACCTGTAGCGTCCATCTTCTCTTCTTTTCCATAAGCAACAACCTCTTCACAAGTCATTGTCATATCCCCTTTTTCAATTTTAACACCATCATAAAGATATACATTCTGAGTTTTCTGATTATACCTGCCATGTTTACCCAGAACTTTCACATCATACTGTGTTACAACTACATTTCCTGAGGCTGCCACAATATTCTTATTGTTATCAAGTTCAAATATATCTGCTTTTATTTCAATATTACCTGTTGATGATATTGACCCTGAACAGAAAAAATTAATAAACAACAGAAACAAAAAGAACTGAAATCTGCTATATGAAACCACGCTGCTTATTATCATATAAAAAATATCATTGTGCAATACAATATAAATATAATAATTAATAATAATAAAATTATCCGTCATTTATAATAAAATAATCTTTAACAGCCGGTAAAGATCAGCTTATTTCCTGAAAACACATGACTCATGTACTGCAAAAAAACATAAATTAATGACTATAATTTATTGTTTTTTTACTATAATAAAGTAGATCATATATAATAAAAGCAGACAGGATCTCAAAGGCTGTTTGTATAGCTGGTACAAATTGAACTGTCCGTTTAAATGGGGAAGTTCAGTGTACTGGCCATACATTGTGGTTATATTTCAAAAAAATCATAATTATCTGGTACCTTACAAATTTAGTATATATAATACTCTAATATGCATGTACCTGTTTTATTAAAAGAAACCTTATCTTATCTGAATATCCAGCCTGAGGACATTGTCCTTGACGGAACTATCGGCTTTGGCGGACATTCCCTGCAAATTAAAAACCAGCTTGCAGACAACGGTTTATTAGTTGGCCTTGACCAGGATTTGACAGCCGTCCAACACTGCCGTTCAATGTTTGACGGCAAAAATAATGTCTTTATTTTTCACCTGAACTATACTGATTTTTCTAAAGCTCTTGATACAATAAAAATAAAAAAATTATCCAAAGTAATTCTTGACCTTGGTATATCTTCTTATCAACTTGACAGCTCCCAAAAAGGGTTTTCCTACTCTAGAGATGAAACTCTGGATATGAGAATGAACGGCAGCAAAAGTCTAACTGCATCAAAAATACTGAAAACCTACTCAGCAGATGAGTTAAAAAGAATTTTTTCAGATTATGGTGAAATTAGAAATCCTTTTAAATTTATTGATAATATCCTTGTTTACAGAGAAAAAAATGATTTTAAAACAACCGGTGATCTTATCAGTTTAATAAAAAGGAGCTTTTTCTTTCGTAATAGACGTAACCTTTTCATAAAAACATGTGCACAGGTTTTTCAGGCATTAAGGATTGAGGTTAATGATGAGTTAACTGCTTTAAAAACTTTTTTAGAAAAAATACCAGATTACCTTACACCAGAGGCACGAGTTGCAATCATTTCGTTCCATTCACTGGAAGACAGGATAGTTAAGCGTTATATCAGGGAAAACAGGAATATATCCGCAATAAACAAAAAAGTGATACAGGCTTCTCAAAAAGAAATAAGCAGCAATACCCGCGCCAGAAGTGCTAAGATGCGTGTTTTTGAAAAAGTATCTAAATCAAGCGAAGTAAATAATTAAAGTATAAAATCAACCATAACTATAGTATTTTCTAACATTTTTTTTTACCTGCCACATACATCTTAATCCTTTTGGAAATATAACATAGTCTCCAGCACCAAATGATATAGTTTGAGAGTCCGTTGTAACAGTTACCTCCCCTTCAATTATCAAGCAGGTCTCCTTTTCATCATATTGCCAGGGAAATGTTTTCACATCACTGCTCCATACCGGCTGAGCAGCCATAAACTGTTTCTCTTTATCAGTTGGTTTTCTTACTTCAATAACCATTATCCTCTCCTTGTTCGTCAATATTATGATATAAAGAACTGCTGTGCCCGGATCATATATGCATAATTAAGGCAGATAAATAATCTTTATTATCAATCAGAATCTTTTATGTCATACCGCAGCAGGGAAACTCCATTTTTCCTGGCTGCTGACTTAATTTTACTTGCATACTTCCCGTTGTCGTTCTCAGATAGCAGTGCAGGGAAAAGTTCGTGTAACTTTCTTACTATATCCTTTTTCATCTCTACAGGCATTATGGTGTTTCTTAAACACTTATCTATTAATAATCGGCTAATACATTTAGCTAATACAGGATACTTTTTACTATCCGCTGTTATTTTTTTAAATTCATCCATTTCATTAGTCTTAGTAATCAATTCATCTATCTTACTAATGACAAAATCAAGGTCTACTGCGCTCCATTTACTATTGTGGGCAGGAAGAGAAGCTCTGTCACTTCTATTCTGCCGGAATCTTATCAGCATCTTACACAGCCCCTCAACGTACTTTTCTGATCCAACATTATTTCTCTTAAAAAATTCAGCCTGAACCTCTCCAAGTAGTTTGTCCTGTTTTGCTTTATCTCCTAAAAGTAGACTACCCTGTCCTAATCCAGCCTTCTTTCTCTTATTAAATTCAGCCATAAGCTCGTCCCCTGGAATACCCTTTTCTGCTTTACCCTCAATTTTCTTAATATAATCAGCCAAAAGATTCTCAATTTTTTCAACATGAGTACCCTTACCCGGAAGAAAAGTTTGAGACCAGTCTATGTTGTAATCTCGAATGTACAAGTTTCTGTCATATAATGCTTTCTTAAATCTAGATGAATAGCTGCCATAGCGGTCTCCAGCAAATAAAACAGGAAATAATCGTAGCTGGAATCTTAATATTTCTTCGATTTGATTGGAATGGACTGAGGGGTTTCTTAAACACTTACTTAGGAAGAACCAGCAAACAGCTTTCCCAAAAGGATCAAATTTATCACTATCAGCTTTTATTAAGCTAAGCTTGTAAGACTCTTCTAAGAAATTCACCATTTCTTCCAGTACAGGTAATACTTTCTCAATGTCACTATGGGTCCAGTTGTGAGTTTTGTCAGCAAAGTTATCAAATTCATCAGTACTGAAGCTCTCGTCTTTATACTCGCTGAATTCTTTCAGTAGATCAAGTAATTTTTTAATGTATACATCTTTAGAACGCTCATTGTCGTTAACGTTAATAAGTGCATCGTTTGATTTAAACCAATGCAATTTCTTAGCAGGAAAATTTTTTTTACGAAGTATATTATATTTTATACCAGATCCTATTTTTTTCTTCAAAAGTTTTTCCAAAGCTTTTGTCTTGACAGAAGAGATACCTGATGTATTAAACTTAGTTGCCAGAAACAGTTTTTGGCTATAAGTCAACCTGCTATTCTCTATGCAGAAGGTATCAATAAAAGAAACCACCGCATTAATAAATACAGGCTGTGTTAACGGACCTAGTCGTTTTTTCTTTATAAAGTTCACAAGTTTGTTCAAATGATCGTCAACTTCTGTAAAAAGCATTATTATTTTTTTATTGCATTGGTAGATGTCTTCCATATCTCGTCTATTCAGTATATTTATCAAAGCCAGAACATCAGACTGCTTCTTTTTTTTATTCTCTGAAGTGAAAGATTTTATATATTCAGCTAAATCTTTTTCCAGTTTTATTCCACTCATTGTCTCTATTTTTTCATAAATTTTATTTTCGTTTTGAGGATTCAATTTCAGGTTATCAGAATAATCATCAAACTTATGGGTAAACATATATAAAGGAGTCTCTTGAATTGACTCAGTATCGTTAATTTCGAAGATTGGTTTCAAAGCCACTATCTTAAACTTTTTCATAAAAACTCCCTGTGTGTTTTTTATTTTTTACTGTTAACAAAATTTTTTTATTGAAATGATGATTCAATACTTTGATTCTTAATTATTATTTATATGCTTCGATCCTTATTATACTTAATTTAAAAAAATACCTTCTTTTATCTATATTGATGTATCTTCTAAGATCACTCTAAAAGATAGTATTATACAGATATTTCCCCAGAAATAAAGTCTCGAAAATAATTTTTATTTATTATGAAAATACATCCCGCCATCCCAGAATAGAAAGTCCGAAAAAAAAGAATTACGAAGCAGGCTCAACTGATCCTTTTACAATCTTCAATGGAGTGTTATAAAAGATGTCATTTCTTTAAAATTACGACAGGACTGTTGTGAACCAGTCAATAAAAAACATTCACCCATGAGGATGCGCTTTTTTGTATGTTTTTTGAAGCTGCTCATTTTTTATATGTGTATATATCTGTGTAGTCGATAAGCTGCTATGACCTAAAAGCTCCTGTACAGTTCGCAGATCAGCTCCCCCGTTAAAAAGAGCAGTGGCAAAGGAGTGTCTGAGAGTATGAGGCGTAACAACCCTTGATAAACCCTGCCTTCCGGCTTCATCCTTGATAAATCTCTGGATAGCTCTTACTGTAAGACGCGAGCCTCTAATGTTAATAAATAAAGCATCCTTTGTAATATTTGATGCCCAGGCAGACCGGACTGTTTTAAGATAGTTCAAAATACTTTCTTTTACAGTATAGCCAAACAATACTATTCTTTCTTTATGCCCTTTACCTCTTACCAGAAGCTCCCTTTTTTCAATACTCAAATCAGATAAACTCAATCCTGCCAGCTCCGACACTCTCAGACCGGAGCAGTAAATAATTTCGCAAATCGTTTTGTTCCTTATATCAACAGGCTTACCTGTTTTCATATTATTTAAAAATCGCTGCATCTCATCAGCAAACAAGACGCCAGGTAATTTCCGGGGTATTCTGGGAACCGATAAAAATTCCCATGGGTTATAATTCAGCTCTCCTGCAGCTATCAAATATTTCCAGAATGACCTTAGAGAAGCAATCATTCTTGCAATACTTCCTGCTGAATACTTTTTATTCTCCAGGTAATACAGGTACTGCTTACATACCCTTGCTGTCAGTTCACTTAACGAAGTTTCTGAATTCTGGTTAGTAAATTCGTAAAAATATCGGAGATCTCTTTCATAGCCTGCAGTTGTATGAATTGAATACTTTTTCTCTTTTTCAAGAAAATCAATAAATTCTCTGCTTTTTTTGTTAAAGGTTTTCAAGATAAGATTGTCTGTTATATTTATCTAACTCTATCTTCTCTCCTGATTTTTCTATCCAGCATACTCTGTCTTCTTTTTTACGGGTATCAACATGAACATATCTATCGGAAATATTTAAACCTATACCCTTGAATTCCGGTACTTCCTCTGCTTTTATGAAAAGCTCTTTAAGGCTTTTTTTATCGACCTTAAGGTCTACGGCAAGACCAGATGCATGGTAGTTCCTGTTTGCATTCTTTTTTGCAGAAGCGCAATTGGAACACTGGTAGCCTTTTATTATATGGATATGACATCTTAATTTAGACCACAGCATTTCCAGTCCCCCAACAAGTCCAAGACTGATTTTAAATGAGTTTTCACAATGTCCACATTTACATTTAAAATCTCTTTTAGAAAAATGGGGTGAAATACTATTTGATTTTACACTTTTATTTTTTCTATACTTCATCAGTGTTTAATTATAACTCATATTACTTATTATAAAAATGCCGCTATGCTGTTGAATAATAATCATAAGCTATCTTTACTTCCTTCATGTCCTGCCATGCCAGCCATTTGGGACTTCCTTTCTCACGCGACTGCTGTCGTAAAAGATACGATGGATGAAATGTCGGTAAAATATAAAGAGGCTCCTTCATATAGTCCACTCCAGCTAAATACCATTTACCTCTTGCTTTAGAAATTGACAGTTTACTATCCAGAACAGTTTTTAAAGATGGCGCTCCCAGTAAAATTATTAATTTCGGCTTTACTAACTGAATTTGACGAATCAGATAGTCGTGACAGTTTTCTATTTCATTAAGTTGAGGGTCTCTATTTTTCGGAGGCCTGCATTTTACTGTATTTGTAATATAAACGTTACGGTCTCTTTCAATATCAATAGACTCAAACATTTTAGTAAGAAGCTTCCCGGCCTTACCAGTAAATGGTTTACCGCTTAAATCCTCCTGCTCACCCGGGGCTTCACCAATAACCATAAGGTTACAGGGTACCGGCCCATATCCAATCACAACACTGGTTCTTGTTTCGCATAAAGCACATTTCCGGCATTCGCTGCAGACATCTGCCAGCTCAGTAAACGATAGTTTTTCGTACTCTGTTTTTTTGTTAAAATCCATCATATTTCAGAACTCACTTTTTTAATAAAATAACAGGGACATGTCCAGGGCTTTTACCGAATGGGTTAAGCTTCCTATAGAAATCCTGTCTATATCTAGATTAGAATAAAAATGAATATTTTCAAGAGATATATTTCCGGACACCTCTATTTCTGCTTTATATTGTTTATCTCGACATATTTCAATCCCTTTTTTAATATCTGCTATTTCAAAATTATCAAACATAATATAGTCTGCTATGCTAAAGTCAAAATCATACAACTGATCCGGCTCTTCTATTTCAATTTCTATATTAATATCAGGATTTTTTTTCTTATACTCACTTAATACAGCCGGCAGCTCTTCTATATTTCTCTTTTTTTTAAAGGCTGTTATATGATTTTCTTTTATCAAAACCATATCAGATAACCCTTGTCTGTGGTTAAACCCGCCTCCAGCCAGAATCGCTTGTTTCTCCAGTTTTCTGAATAAAGGGGTTGTTTTCCTGGTATCCAGGATTTTTATTTTATTATTATTCAGCCTCTTAACAAATTTTCCTGTAATTGTGGCAACTCCAGATAGTCTCTGTAAAAAATTTAACATAACCCGCTCTGATTTAAGAAGAGTTTTAAAAGACCCCTCTAATATACAGACTTCCTCTCCCGGTGTTACCGGGTCACCATCACTTTTTTTCATTTGTATTTTAATATCCTGGTTTATTATATTAAAAAAACTCAAGATAACCTCCTGGCCAAAAAAAATACCGTCTTCTCTGGAAATTAATCCTGCCTGTATATCGGTATCTTCTATTGCCATTAATTCAGTTGTTACGTCTCCTGAAGGAAGGTCTTCTGCCAAAGCACTCTTTATCAAATTTTCCAAACTACTTTTCATACAACTATTTTTAACATCTTAAATTTTTTTTATCAATATCTGGAACATTAAAAGGCAGGTACCTGCCCTCTTGATTTATGCTTTATCCTTATATAATTTAAATATTATGATATTTCAGGCAGCCATTTAAATAAAATACCTGGATCCTCGCCTGCTGTTAAGACCTATCCTGCTCCAGTGGTAAATATATATAAAATGAAGTGCCTTTATTGATTTCACTTTTAACATCAACAGTTCCACCATGAGCCTGTGCTATATGCTTTACTATTGCCAGCCCCAGTCCTGTACCTCCCTGTTCTCTGCTCCTGGCCTGATCAACTCTGTAAAACCTCTGAAAAAGATACGGCAGATGCTTCTCCTCAATGCCATTGCCAGGGTCAGAAACAGTAATAACCAGATGTTTGTCCTTAATATTACTGCTGACTTTTATATCACTGTCTGCCGGGCTGTACTTTACAGCATTATCCAGTAAATTTGTTACTGCCTGCTCTATTAGAGGAGGATTTATACGTATCTTAAGCCTGCCGTCAACTTCCGTATTTATCTTAATGTTCTTTTCATCAGCTTTTACCGAACAGGTTTCAACAGCTCTTAAAACAACTGCTTTAATGTCAGTTTTCTCGAGTACTATTTGAGCGCCCTCATCCTGTTCTATTTTTGATAAAGTTAAAAGGTCTTCTATAATAAAGTTTATTCGTTCCGAATGTTTTTTTATTATTTCTAAAAACTTTCTGGTCCTGTCAGGATCCTGCACATCCTCTTCCAGCAGGGTTTCGCTAAAACCACCAATTAGTGTTATCGGGGTTTTAAGTTCGTGAGATACATTGGCAACAAACTCTTTTCTCATTTTTTCAAGTTTTTCAAGTTTGGTAATATTTTCAGATAAACGTTTAGACATATGCTTAGTCTGTAGAATCAGAGAACCGATTTCTTTGGAGCTGGCTTCCGGCAGGTCCATATCAAAGTTACCGCATGCATACTGCCTTGTACATATAGTCAGCTCTTTAATTGGCCTGGTAATCTGCTGTGAAACAAATATACTCACCATCACCGATATAATAATAAAAACCAGACCTATGAAAATTATTTTAAGATATAAACCCATGAGAACTATATCCATACTCTTAATTGAGACTGCCAGCCTTATAATCCCGTTCACTCTGTTTTCAGATCTATGTAAAAGCGCTAAATACATGGTTCTTACTTTTAAATCGCTGTTAAATCTGATCGAAACACCTGAACCCTTATTTAAAGCAGCTGCTACTTCCGGGCTGTTTTTATAGTTATCAGTCTTATATTCACTTTTAGCACTATCATAGATCAGATCGCCTTCAGGACTGATATAAGTAAACTGCAGGGGAGACTCTACCTTAAGATTATCTAACTTGTTAATTATGATAGAAAAGTTTTTTTTCTTTAAGCTTTTAGTGATCAGTGGATCTATCAACTGTGATATAGCCAGTAAATCAGATTCTGTATGTTTTATATAAAACTTTTTAAATGTTGAGGTAGTAAATAAAGCAACTACTATTAGTGAAGCAAGACTCACCAGTAAATATGAGGGCAGGATAAACCATAATAGTTTTTTCTTATTTCTTTTTATCATTAAAACGGTACCCGACACCTCTGACAGTTTCGATTCTTTTAGAATAGCTTAGAAGTTTCTTTCTTAGATTAACTATCAGAACATCTACAGCACGGTCCGTAACTATATAGTCATTACCATGAACTTCTTCAATAATCTGATACCTGGAAAAAACCCTGCCAATATGACTGGCAAGCAAATATAAGACCTGAAATTCAGAATAGGTCAAATCTATATATTCATCTACTATAAACACTTCTCTTCTATCCAGAATTATTCTTAACCCTTCAATCTCCAGGACATTGGATTTTGTTGATACAGGCTTCTTGTTTTGCCTTAGAACAGACCTGACCCTTGCGTTGAGCACCTTAGGGCTAAACGGTTTAGTAACATAATCGGAAGCCCCAAGCTCCAGACCCAGTACAATATCGGACTCTTCGGATTTTGCCGTTAACATTATTATAGGTATAAACCTGGTATCTTCAGTCTGTTTTATCTGGCGGCATATTTCCAGCCCACTGATTCCTGGAAGCATTAAATCCAGTATTATAAGATCCGGTTTAACAGCCTCAACTTTTTTCAACACATCAATACCACTGGATATGCTGTCAACAAAAAAACCTTCTATTTTAAGATTATAGCTGATTAACTCTACTATATCTTCTTCATCTTCAATTATAAGAATTCTTTTGTCCATATTAAAAAAGTTTTGACATCAATTCTGAATTATCTAAAATTAAAATGGATTGTTCGCAATACCAATACTGCCATCATTACACGCATAAAACATTATCTGATCTAAAAATTCTATATATATTACCCGCTTATCCAAAAAGGCCTGTTTCTTTGTCTTATCAAGATTTATTTGTTCGTATTGTCCATCTGTCTGCACAAGAATAATACTGTTATCATTGCCACTTACCGCAACAATACCCTTCATATTACAGGCCTGTATTGTATATACAGGGCTCTTTTTATCAATATATTTTTTATAGTAAACCCAGCCTTCATCTTTTAATTCATAACCTGTCGTTCTACCACTATATAAACCTAAAAGTATCCTGTCTTCACGCTTGTATTCAACAGAAGAAATATTTTCATCTATCTTTAAATTAAAGTTATGTTTTTCTTCCAGGTTATCTTCAACTACTTCACCAATCATAATAGTTTTGTTCTTCAAGCATATTAAATATTTATTGCTGTTCTGAAGAACATCAAAATAATCTACATTTTCGATATTAAAAAACAGAGGCTCTTTAAGCTTCTTATTTCTTATATCAAAAGCAATTAAGTGGTTAGAAAAAATCCCAATAACACGATTCCTGCCAACAGCCCTTAAACAGGTTACCCCGGGACTTCCCTTATAACCTTCTATTTCACAAGTATCAAGAACTTCTTTTGTTTTCAGATTTTCGAGCTGCACTATCGTTTTTGTGCCTTCCACATAACTGCATACAAACAACAGGTTCGCTGATTCTGCCTGGTAACCAAAAGTTAGAGGCGCCGGCTTCTCTTCATCATTAACTCTAGCTATAGAAACTGCGTTTATCCTGCCAAAAAGAAAACCCGGATAAGCAGTCTTAAAAGCTACCTTTATACCGTTAAGACTGACAGGTTTTCTGGGGTTTCCCTGCTGAACACGTCTGATTTTGTCATAACCGCCACTAGATCCCTTTACCCTGTCATTTCTTCCATGTGAGCCACCATATAACTGAAACCCTACACTTAACTTCGGAGGTTTTACTGACGCTTTACCAAGGCCGGGTTTTTTTCCTACAGCTTTTTTAGGCTTTATCATAACGCTCTTTACATAACCTTTTTTAACAGATTTTGTCTGGTGTTTAGTTTTGGCTTTATTGCTGGCAATAATTGCACTTACTGTTTTTAAAATCTGATCAGGAGTACTGTTTTTAGTAACTGGCATCGGTGCCGACGATTTAAAACTGGCCGTCGGTTTACCTGTCGGCTGTATGGCCGTAATATTAAATAATAAATATGGCATTAATTTATTTTTATTTTTCATTACAATGATAAGTATGCGGCGAATGTGTTAGAAGAAGATAAGATATTTGTTAGGTCTATGTTAGTTTTCTTCTATCAAAAACAGCCTCTTTAAGCAGAAGCCAGAAAAAAACAGGTATAAACCACCATCCAGCCATACGTGCAGGTTCTATCAAACCACGAAAAAACCACTCCAGGCCAAGATACTGAATCAGCCTCGGGGCTCTTTTCTTAGAGCCTGATAAAACATCAAAGGAACCACCGACACCTATGCCGGTCCCGGAGTTTAACTGTCCTGATAATTTTTCCAGAAACAGCTCCTGTTCAGGGTAGCCCATACCGACCAGTATAATATCCGGCTTCTTTATTTTAATATCTTCAATAACTGCCTGCTCCTGTCTGTCGGAAAAAAAACCGTGATGATAACCTTTAATACATACGCCAGGATATGCTTTACTGATATTTTCTACTGCTCTTATAATTACTTCTTCTCTACCTCCTGCTAAATAAAAAGAATTGTTAGTACTCAAAAGTTTACTTACAAGATCAATGCCGGTTATCCTGTTTATTTTCTTTCTTTTGATAAGCAGAGCCGATATTATCAAGGCTGTTCCATCCGGAACACAGAATGCGGCTCTCTTAATAAAAGATCTCATTGAATCAGATTTTTCGGCCTTAACAATAATTTGCGGATTTAATGTAATAATGATATTAAACATTTTGTTTGAAGAAAGTGACGGCAGGGATTTCAAAATATCATAGTACGAACACTGATTAATATTATAACCAAATAAGGATATTGTATTCATAAGTATTATTATACATAATATTAGAATATGAAGCTTGCTGTTTTTGGTTATTCTATTATTACAAAAACCTGTATAGACACCCTGTTAAAACTGAATTGCCGTATACTATTTTTACTTCTGGAAGAAAAAAAAGAATATAAATTTTTATCCAGCTTTAAAAACAGTAATATAGAAACATATATCTATAAAAACATTAATGACAGGTCTCTTTCAGTTAAAATATCAGATTTTAATCCAGACTATATTTTCTCTATCATTTTCGGTTATAAAGTTCCTGAGCATATAATTAATCTGGCAGGAAAAGCTGCTATAAATTTTCACCCGGGCCCTTTACCAGGATACAGGTCAGCAAACCCTTATTTCTGGGTAATACGAAATGGTGAAAGAAGCTCAGTAGTAACAATTCACAAGCTGACAAACGAATGGGATATGGGAAATATTGTCTACAAAAAAGTCTTTGCTCTTAATAAGTACGAAACTATAGGAAGTTACAATACCCGGGTTAATCTGATGTCCCCTGTGATTATTGAAGAATTATATTCATTAATGATAAATGATAAACTCGGGGATGAACCGCAGTCAAAAAGCAGGTACCTTCCTCAAATAAAGCCCTCAAATACTTACATAAACTGGAATCAGCCTGCAAGCTCAATAGAGTCTTTAGTACGCGCCTGTAACCCGATTCATTTCGCAGTATGTCAGTTTAAAAGAATGTTACTGGAGATCATCGAGGTAGAGCCAACTAATATCCCGTCGTCCAACCCGGGCTGCATTGTTATCAAAGACAATAACCTTTTTGTATCATCAAGTGATTTTTTAGTTATGATAAATATTATCCGTTCTACAAGAGAAGGTGTCTTTTCCGGTAAACGCTTTACTGAG
Source organism: bacterium (assembly GCA_024225875.1). Taxonomy (GTDB): domain Bacteria; phylum Margulisbacteria; class Marinamargulisbacteria; order JAAEMD01; family JAAEMD01; genus JAAEMD01. The sequence continues at coordinate 11,977 of JAAEMD010000568.1, read as the reverse complement.
TTTGTTAAAATTAAAAACGGCGATTTCTTTTACAGCCCATAAAGCCATTTATCACCTTATACATGCCATTAACACAAAATCCTATGTTAATCTGCTATAATAAAATTAATCATAACTTCAAAGCCGTTTTATTCTCGCAGATGCTAAAATTACAGAAGTGTGTTTTTTTAGCTTCGTTTTGTATGAGTAATCCAGGCTGAGCTATGGGTAAATAATAAAAAAATACTTGTTTATGCAGGTTAAAATAAACTGTCTTCAATTCAACTGACAGGCTGTTATTAGAATAAAATCAAAGAGGTTTTTGATGAAAGTTTCCAGATCATCGAATTTTTTATATAAACAAAACATTAGTAATGAAAACAAAAAAATTGACGATCTTTTTGAAGCTGCTAAACGCGGCCGTATTGATGCAGCTGTTATTCTGGCAGGAAAGGCCAGCAGCTTTATTGATGAATTCAACTGGAAACCTGTACACTATGCAGTTCACAGCAAAAATATAGATCAGTTAAAGGATATCCTTAAGGAAGGTATCGGTGTAAATGCTAAAGATAAAAACGGGTGGACAGCCTTACATATAGCAGTAGAAATTGGTCAAAAAGAAATTGTAAATTTATTATTAGAGAAAAAAGGGCTGGACCCTTGTATAGCAGACAAAAAAGGCAACCTTCCTTTACATCTCAGCGCAAGAACTGGAAATACTGATATTATCAAGCTTTTCTTGTCAAAACCAGAAGTCATAAAACAAATAAATGTGGCTAATAATAATGGAGAAACTCCTCTCTGCGTAGCGGCTGATAATGATAACCAGCCTGGAATAAAACTGCTGTTAGAAACAGGAGCAGATATTATAGCTGCTACCAGAAAATCAGAATGGACACACCTGCACTTCAATATGGCGATCCCTCATGAAATAAGCACCTCCAAAGGTCTGCTAAATAGAATCAAACCATATGAAATAAACCATGGTGTCGGGCACAGGCATAGAACTCCGCTCCAGATTGCAACAAGAGGCGGCAATATTAAAAAAGTGGAACTTTTATTAGAACACAGCGCTAAAATTGATGGGGCGGATGATAAAAATAATACCCCACTGCATATTGCCTGCAGCAGTGCTGGACAGAATATGGTACTTTTTCTTATTCAGCATGGAGCAAATATTAATGCAGCAAATGTTAATGGCTTTACACCTCTTCATATAGCCGCTATGGACGGAAACACAGACACTCTTCAACTCCTTATTGAAAATGGGGCAAAACACAACATCAAAGATATAGACGGAAATTTACCTCTGCACAGTGCAGTAACAGGCGGCAGCCTTACAGCTGTAAAGTTTATGTTAAAGCTGGAGTCCAGTATTGACATTTGTAACGATGATAGACAAACTCTCCTTCACCTTGCATCAGAATACGGTCATCAGGAAATTGCCAGGTATCTAATTGATAACGGTGCTGACTGCAGCGCTGTCGAAAAGCATAAATTAATGCCTGTACATATTGCAGCATCTCACAATCACTGGAGTATCATTGAGTTACTCCTGAAAAAGAACGTAGATATTAATGTTCTGTCAAACGGAGAAACACCTCTTCATTTCGCAGCCAGAGATGGCGCTTTACAGGCAACTGCTTTTTTATTAAAAAATAATGCTGCTACAGAAGCGGTGAATACCTTTGGAGAAACGCCCCTTTTATGTGCTGCTCTAAATGGAGCTGATAAAGTTGTAGACATTTTAATTGCCAAAGGAGCAAATATTGAAGTTCAGGACACCCAGAATCACACTGCTCTACACGCTGCTGTACAGGCTAACTATGTCAATACTGTAAAAAGCCTGATAAGAAACGGCGCCGATGTGTTTACCAAAGAAGAAAACGGCAGGATACCTCTTATTGTTGCCGCTTATTATAATTATGTTGATGTTATCAGGATCCTCCTGGATATTGAGCCTGATAAACAAATCTGCTCTACAGATAATGACGGCAAAACAGCACTTCATTACAGCACTATAAAGTCTTCCTCTGAAGCAACTGGTATTCTACTTAAATATGGGGCCAATCCCAATGCAGTGGATAAAGAAGGAAACACGCCCCTCTATCTAGCCGCAAAACAGGGGGATTTGAAAATTATTTCTTTAATACATAAAAAATATCGAGAAATAAAATAGTTATTAATATATTTCTTTAAAACCGACACTAAAATATAATTTACCGCTGTTCCCGACTAATCATCGTCCAGGCCCAGCCGTATTACATAACAGGGTTCTATTAAAAAATCCTGCCTGTCCAGTTCCGCTACAGCTTTATAAAGATCCTGTTCCTGGACTTTATCTGTTATCATTACGACTTCTGACCTTTGTTCTATTTTTTCTTCCGGCCCTGTCTGCGAGATACCGATGTTATTCTTTTCCAGCACCCGGTTTATCTTCTCAACCAGCCCTTGCTTATCAAGGCTGCTAAAACGTATATAAAATCTGGTTTCACACTTTTCTATCGGCAGTAATACTCTCTTGCAGGCAGCAACACTTTCTTTCCTGCTTATCCTGTCAGAAGCTGCCCTTTTGTCCATAGCAATATCAATAATATCCGAAACAACAGCTGATCCTGTTGGAAACGGGCCTGCTCCCTTACCGAAAAGCATTGACTCTCCAACCATATCTCCTTCTAAATAAACGGCATTAAATTCATTTTTCACCATAGCTAGAGGATGTGACTTTGGTATCAGCGCAGGGTGTACTTTTAAAGAAAGCCCTCTACTGTTTAAATCCTGGCCTGTTGCCAGTAATTTTATTTTATAGCCCAGCTCATCTGCACAAACAATATCTCTCAGCTTAATATTTTCTATTCCTTCATAGAATAAACTGTCTATTGTAACATCGGTTTTAAATGCAACTGCCGCTAATATAATAAGTTTATAGGCTGCATCCAGGCCTGATATATCCATAGCCGGATCAGCTTCTGCAAAACCCAGGTCCTGAGCTTTTTTCAGAACCTCATCAAAGCTTTTCCCTTCTTCCTCAATTTTAGTTAAAATATAATTGGTTGTTCCATTTAATATACCGTATACAGCTTTAATTTTATTCGCTGCAAACCCTACTTTCAGAGATCTTATTACAGGGATACCTCCACCTACCGCAGCCTCATAATAAATATCTGCATTATTTTGTTCTGCAAGGTTAGTTAACTCATTATTATACCTGGCTATAACCTCCTTGTTAGCAGTAACCACATGTTTGCCTTTCTTTAAGGCTGAACAGATATAGTCACAGGCCGGCTTTTCTCCACCAATAACTTCTACTACTATTTTAATATCCGGATCATTAATTATATCTTCAGGGTTATCAGATATATTAATACCGGTTAAGTCCATATTTCTTTTCTTATCCGGATCACGTACAACAACAGTTTTTACTCTAATTTTCCGGCCTGTTCTCTGCGTTATTAATTCTGCATTATCCCTCAGTATCCGTAATACCCCGCCACCAACATTTCCCAGACCAATTAAACCTATATTAATCATAATAAAATACCTTCTTTCTTCCCTTTTTTTATGAACATTATCTATTAAAAACTTTCTGTCTTCTCAAATAACAGAACGAGGTTTTTTTTCGCCAGCATACTCTGAAATAACCCCTCTTTTTTCCAGCTCATCCATAATCCTTGCCGCTCTGTTATATCCTATCCTTAGTTTCCTCTGCAGATAAGAAGTAGATGCATATTTTGAATTTATCACCAGCTCGCGTGCTTCATCAAAAAGGTCATCTTCTCTGTCCAGGGACTCCTGTTTGTTTTCTTTAGAGAGCGGTTCAATTTCTACAATTTCATTCAGATAATTAGGCTTCTGCTGATTCCTGATAAACTCAACAATCCTTTTAACCTCTGCTTCACTTACAAATACACCCTGTAAACGCCTTGGCTTAAAAATACCTACAGGAGAGTAAAGCATATCTCCTTTACCAAGCAACTTCTCTGCTCCCGGCATATCAAGAATAGTCCTGGAGTCTATCTGTGACTGCAGAAAAAATGAGATCCGTGAAGGCACATTAGCTTTAATCAGGCCTGTGATAACATTGACACTGGGTCTTTGTGTTGCAATAACCAGGTGTATCCCTGTAGCTCTGGCCATTTGAGCTAACCTGCAGATTGTATTTTCAACCTCTTGAGAAGCTACCATCATCAGGTCAGCCAGCTCATCAATAATAACTATTATGTACGGTAACTTCGGCGGCACAAAAACACTGTCCTTCTCAGCTTCTTCACTTTTCCTGCTTTTCTGCTTATTTTCTCTTTCCATTTCAGCGACCCTGGCGTTATAGCCTTCTATATTTTTTACCCCTGCTTTAGAAAACTCTTCATACCTTCTCTCCATTTCATGCAAAGCCCATTTTTTTAATGTTGCCGCAGCTTTGCTGGGATCTGTAACAACCGGAGCCAGAAGATGAGGGATATCGTCATAAAGACTCAGCTCCACCTTTTTAGGATCAATCATTAAAAACTTAACATCCTCAGGCTTTGCTTTTAATAAAATAGAGAGAATAATAGCATTAATACAGACACTTTTACCTGATCCTGTTGCTCCTGCTATCAATAAATGGGGCATCTTTACCAGGTTCATCAGTACCGGCTCACCCGTAATGGTTAATCCCATAGCGCAGTTCAGTCTTGATACTGTATCAATGAAGTCCGTTTTATCAATTATTGTTCTTAAGGTAATGGTATCTACATTAGAATTTGGAACTTCAATACCAACCAGCGCTTTTCCAGGTATAGGGGCCTCTATCCTTATATCAGGGGCTGCCAGCTTGAGGGCGATATCTCTGGCCAGTGATGTTATCTTACTGATTTTTACACCGGAACCTGGCTGCAACTCATACCTGGTAACAGACGGGCCTGCACTTACATGTACAACCTTAGCCTTAACATTAAAACTCATTAAAGTATCTTCCAGTATCAATGCGCTTTCTTTCTGTTTAACATTTTTATTGACCGATGTTTTTTTAATAGAATTCCCCTTATCCAGCAGGTTGAGCGGCGGTAATTTGTATGATTGCTCCTTATGATATTGTTCCGGATTCTTTGAAGGCTCAACAAACCGGGGTTCCTTTTCCTGCTCTATCTCAGGTTCTGATAACGATATCTCAGGAAACTCAGGCAGCTTGAATTTCAGCTTCTGTTCTTTTCCCGGTTTCAGGATATCCGACCGCTTTTTACTGATCTTCTCTGTCACGTCAGAAGCAGCTTTAACTTTTTTAAAAAATAATAAACAGCATACTTTTCTGGCCAGAGATTCTTCCCGGGCAGTGTTTCCGGTCTTCAGCAGCTCTTTATCAGAGTCAAGCTGCTTAATTATTAACTTATAAAAGGCTATACATATCTTTTTAAGTGAAAAATTAAACATTAATATTGAAGAAATAATAAAAGTACCGCACAAAAAAATAACAGTACCGTAATAACCTGTTATTTTATATAAACAAAAATATCCGATAGTACCAATCCAGCCGCCCCTGGACACCTGCAAGGGCCATGACAGGGTATAAACCGGTGTTTTATGTATTATTTCCAGTAGTATTGTAAACGTGGCAAAAAAAATAACTGCTGTGGTAAGACTGGATTTCCATTTTGTCCTGGAAAATAGAAAAGCAAAGGCCAGCATAATTAAAAAAAGCGGTAGAAAAAAAACTCCATCACCAACTATTTTCTTCAGGTATACATTCACTACCCAGTAACCAATAAAGCCAGTGGTATCCATGAAGTGATTACTAACAAAAACAAAGGCTGCGGTTAATACAGTAATAACTGCCCAGAGTTCCCGGCTCTGCTCAGTATCTTTTTTTTCGTCAGCTTTATTTTTTGTTTTATCTGTATTCAATTTCTTTTTTGACATAACATCATTATAGCAAAACAAGCTTAAATTTAGCAGGCACCATCAATCAGGGTTACCTTAAAAAAACCGGATGTTATGCAGGTCGATCTATTCAGTTGATTGTTGAGCGCATCTTCTATCAAGCAGTTCCAGTCTGATTTCCTGTTTCAAAAATCATCCTTGTACAGGGGCTAAAGCACATTTATAAGATTGCAGAAACAAAGGATCCCGTCCCAGACCTTACCAGCGACAGCCAGAACCTGTTCTTTAAATAACTAGTTCAAAGAAGTATGAAGGTGGAACATTATAAACCACGATTGAAAAAGCAGAAGATACAAGCCCGTACAAAATAGAATATATCTTAACACTTTCTTATGAAGTTTCTTTGAATTTTTGAGTTTTTTATAAAGTTTCCAGTGCCACATCAGTATACCGGTAACTATGAAAAACACTATCAAATATCTGACCGGTTTAGTATCAATTATTACATATAAAAGCGAAAACAACCTTAAAAAACCCAGTGTCAAAATCGGCATTAATACATGCAATCATAAACAGTTTATTTTAGCAATAGTCCAGACAGTTATAGTTCAGCATCATCTTATTATTTTATAAAAAACAAAACAAGCCGAACCAGAAAAAACAGTCTGAAAACAGGTCGCTGCAGCTGTTTATCCCGACTTCGTCGGTTTAGAGCCGATTTAAGCACAAAAACACAAAATTGTGGGCACTACATTTTGGCTTTTTGGTTCCTCGGGCTCATCTTGTTGTTTTTTAGCGGTTACACCGACGAAGTCGGGAAAAACGACAATTTGACGTTTTTCAAGGTTCAATTTGTTATGCTAAAATAGTCATATGTCTTTCATTGCAATTAAAGAACGTAGATCAGGAAAAAACACTGATTTCATTACAGATAAATTTAACGAATATTCATTGGATGAAATCCTTGCTCAAGGTGAAAAAGGGGTTTTAGAGAATATAACTCTTGTTAAGACAAAATCAGGTAAAACATACCTTCGCTCAAAGGCTAATCAAAATAACAAAGATAATTTAGAAAGTGTTGCTATTACTTGTAACGATGGCGACTATTTATTGTTTGACAGAAAATATCTATATCTTAAAGCCTTAAATGGAAAAGCAAAAAAGAAATGGATAGCATTTTCTGGTAATCAGCATGCTTCAATAAAAGATCAAACAAAAGAAGATTATGGACCACTACCAGAAGGAAAATATGAAGTTCATTTAGATCAAACTCTAGACTATCAAGATAATACAGGGCCTCTGGATGCTCTACTTTGGTGGGCTCGAAGAAAAAGTTGGGGATATATTGCTACTCCCCTTAAACAAGTTTCTGGTAAAACATACGATAGAGGCCATTTTTATATCCATGGTGGAGAAGAAACAGGTACAAAAGGATGTATCGAAGTTAACGGAGACCTTAATAAAAACTTTCATGCTTTTATGAGGTTGTATAAAAGAAACTTTAAGCTTGTTGTGAAATACAAGAAATGAATCAACGGATTATATCTTTTTTTAAATATTTTAGCTGTAGCATATCTTTATTTTTTTTCAGCATTACTCTTTTTGGCACTTATAAATGGGTAGAAGAATATTTCGATGGAAAAATATGGCTGGATTGGGAATCCACATCAGTTTTAACTGCTTTTACAATTAGTGGCGGGATATGTTTAGGATGTTATTTTTTATTATTAGGATTAAAGTCAAATTATTCTGATAAAATTTTTTCTTTTTATAAAAATTTAGTTTATATTTTCATTTTCAGTGGCAGTATTGTTTTTATAGAGGATATTTTTTATTCTTTATCTACATCAAGATCATTAATTAAATCATTACCTATCATCGCTGTTGTAGCATGTGGATTCATATTTAAAAACTCCTGGATACCTCTAAACAACTTTTTATATGAAACTCAACGAACCTCAATAACAAAAAAATAATCACAAACTAATCATCAGTCCCATTTTTTATATCGTTTTTCTAGAAACCGTATAAGTAAATAAACTACAAAATTTAAGGTTAAGTCCTAAAGGAAATCCTATGGTGGGCGGTATTGGAATCGAACCAACGACCTCTTGCATGTCAAGCAAGCACTCTAACCATCTGAGCTAACCGCCCTTATAACTTTATATTGAGGCCCTGCCCCCTGATTAAGGAACATTGTAGCATTTCAGATTTAATCTGAGGAGTTTAAGATTATGTATTTTAGAACAGATAAAAAAACAGGCTGCTCTTAAATACCAGAGCTTTACATCTGTCTCATAAATATCATAAGCGTAATGATTAATATTAAAACAGGCCTCTTTATGTCTATCTATACTACATCACAGTTATTTCAGTTTTACTAAAATTATCTTTAAACTTTATTTTTCCAATAACTTTTTCTTCATTTTTTAATTTAATAATACATTCATTTTTTAACGCTCTTATTATTTTTTTAGAATCATTATTATTAGTAAAGCGGCCTTCATCACTATTAACTACCCGAAGAGCCTCTGTAATATCTGTGATTCTTTCCCAGTCTCCCAGATAATTTGAGTATTGTACTGTTCCTGTAGTATTAATATTTGTTATTAATTCAAATTTGTTATTAATAATTGTTGATGAAATAATTTTAACATTATTAATATACAGATTCTCTGATGGTTTATCTGGCACAAATGTTTTCATTTCACCGTAAAAAACAAGTTGAGATGTAGATTGAGATTTTTTTGATTTTGGATATTCTTGAATAACAACCCCTTTAAAATGTAGTATAGATCCATCATCATATATCCAGTCGCGTACAATATGTTTTTTTGATATAACTATAAAGCCAGGGGATGCTTTATATTCAGAGTTAGCTGAAAAGTTTTTAATCGCTGTTCGAATATTTATAATTTTTTCATTTTCAAAGTCTGAATCTAAAATTGATATTGACCAGCCTTCATTTGAAGGAAAACTAATTTCATTTATGCTACTTAATGCTTTTGATTTTAAAGCTAAAATCTTTGCTGATTTAGATACTAACCCTCTTTTCTCTGAGATTTCTTTGACATTGACAAGTGACTCATAGTCCTTAATTTTTATTAATTTATCAGCAAAACGCTCTATTTTTTCTGTTTTTTCCATATACCCAGTATCATTTGTTATGGTAGAAGCAAAAGATATGTTACTAAGCAAAATAATAATAAGCAAAACAAGAGATCTTATATTTAAATTTAAATTCATTGTATTATTACTTCCTTTTTTAAAATTTTATTTCTATCTCGGCAATATATCCAACAGCCCATCTTATAAAATTTGTATTAATAAAAACCCCTGAATTAAGTTGTATTTCATCTGAAATATTCCATTTACTTTTAATCTCAAAAGGAACCCCCAAATATTTTATACTTTTACCACGGAAGGTCTCTTCTACAAGGCTCACTCCTAAATCGATATCATAGTCTAAACGAAAGAGATCTATCTTTACATTATATATATTGCAGGAAATGTTAAGTTGTGAATATTTAATTTTTGGAACACTACTGGGATGAAATGACAAAGACATTGAACGCCCTGTTAAATATCTAACATTAAAACAGTGGTTTTGAATTAATAGTTGAACATTGTATGTATAGCCAAGAAATAATCTTTCTTTATATGAAAAAGGAGTAAAACCTGCTGCTAACGAATTGTTCAATGAAGGCTTTCTGTCAGCTGAAAAGATATTTTCATTACCTATGATAAAACAGAAAAAAAAAGCAACAATACATATATTTTTTTTCATTAATATCCTTCTTTTAATTCAGTTTCAAAAAAACTACCATCTTCTGTCTCAAAACCAGGTTCTAAAATAATTTCTTTTCCAGAAGAAAACTTTATATTAGCACCATTTTTAATTAAAACCCTTCCTTCAGTATGTATTGAGTCCTTTGCTGTTATTGTTTGAGATCCGGAGAATGATTTATCTTTTATGGTTAGATTTACAGGATCTCCAGTAATCCAATGATAAACAAGTGGTTCTTCGGCATGCCCGCCATTGTGCGCATAAGCAGATATGTAAATTTTATGTAGACCTTTTTCTAAATTTTCAATATTAATTACATTATTATCACTAGAATAATTAGTATATGGATTGCTATCCAGTTTGTATGTAATTTTTGTATTATCCAAATTAGAATTAATTTTAAAATATGCTGAATCTGATGACGAATAACTATCCGGCTTGCTTTCAAAAGATAAAACAGTGGGATTTGATACATGTCCTGTGCCAGCTAATTTCGCTATTTTTTGTTTATATGTTCCAATAGGCCCATTCATATCATAAGTTGTTATATATGCTATATATACACCAGTCGCAACAAACCCTAAATTAAATACAGGCTGGTGGAAACCATAATACACAGGGAATAATGTGTCAAGAACTGTATCCCCTGCAATATTATATACCCTCATTGTAGATACTACAGCACTGGAATTTCCTGATTCGTATTGAAAAACAAAGCGGTCAGAAAAAGGAACAGGTCCTATAAGAGGGTCTATAGTGGCATTTATATGCACCTCATCTCTTAATATCCATCTCTTAATAATTTCGAATGTATAAGTTGACTTTAGTATGTTTTCTTCATTATCCACTCTTCCTATTAAGGGAAATTCTCCTGTATGTGAAGCAAAGGACAAACCATTGAACTCAGCACCATTAAGCCTTACAGAATCACGATCTATAGCACCATCTGAATTGCTGCCAATATCCAGTAAAGGCCAGGGATCTTTATTTCCCGCAATTGTGGCGTATCTTACCCCATTTTTAGTGCAAAATTCGTGCCAGCCATCATTAAGCTGGTCTGTAAAAGATTTTCCAATAAAATTTTTCCTGACACTCATTTCAAGATACTCCCCACCACTTTGCCAGTTTTGAGAATTGAAAATTTTTTTAAAAGCAGCCCTGTTATCATCAGCTATTCCTTTATTAGGTGTACCTGCCATTAGTAGTTTAAATACCTTTTTTTCTCCTCCTAACCACTTAATGTACGATCTTGCCACCAGGCCTCCCATACTATGGCATATAAGAATAACTTTTTTGGAATTTGTTGCTTGAAGAACTTTATCTACTGTTGTTTTGAGTCTCTCAGCAAATGAATATCGATTTGGATCAAAATAATCATTTTTATAATTAACATCATACTTTCTATACCAGGGGATAAGGATTGGAAAGTTTATAAAAAGATTTAATTGCAATTCCACATCAACCATAGAAGAAACGTCATTTTGATTAATTGGGAAACCTCCAATCTTTCCTGTCGTACTTCCCATATATTCATTGCTATTTCTTCTATAAAAGCCAAATAAAAACATTGTTTTTTCTGAAAGATTTAAAGGAATATTAGATTCTTCCCATATTTTTCCGTAGTAGGAATAATCTTCTGATTGTAATTTTTTTGCCATGTATTCCCAAGAGTTTTCTACATCAATATCTCCGCTGTGGCCATGTACGAAGATAACAGGATAATAGTAATTCTGTACAGAAAACAAATTCCCGGCAGCAGATATTATAAATATAAAGATTAAAAATAATATTTGTTTCATAATAGTCACCTGTAGTTACCTTATTTCCAAAACTGATGCCATCTTTTATTTTTGGCCTTTACCTGGTTTTCAACTGTTTTTTCTAATATATCCTGCCTGCTTTTCAAGATTAAATTATCTTTTTCTATATCAGCTAATTTTCTTTTCAGTTTATTGTTTTCAGATTCAAACTTCTTATTCTTTTTATTTAATTGAAGAATATAAAGCATATTTTCTTCTATTTTTTCTAATAGTTTCATCTGAAATTCGCTTATATCTAATTCATTTTTAGTTCGTATTTCTTTTTCAGAGGGAATGTTTGGTAAATGTTTATATTTTTTCGTGAACTTTTCGACCTCTTCTAAAGATTTAAGATTATAATTTTTATTAAAAACATAATCTGGCATCATATCTGGCGCAACAATTTTGACTTTTGTTGCCATAACAGACCCATTAACTGTCAGCTTATGGGTCGCATATCTTGTCCCGATCCCCACATTACGGTCATGTCCCATACTGATATGTTCTGCTGTCTGATTATGATTTAACTCTTCCGGAGCAGTTAATTTCAAATTCT